>JBNRMR010000131.1:0-6958 GCA_050309705.1 Christensenellales bacterium
AGGGCGGAGACGCGACACTCCAAGGAACATTTGATTCCTTTAATAAGGATGAAGCGGGCACCTCGGGCGAGCGGAAACCTAATCTTACCAAACTTCCTTTCAGGGAAGACCCTTAGGGAGCACAAAAGAGCATGCGGCTAAGCCGCATGCTCTTTTGTGCGTGGGCGGGTGGGCCCGCCGCAGATGCGATGAAACCTCTGTTAAAGCGTCAGGCTGCCGTTTTCTGTGCTTACATATTTAAGCACATTCACCACCTTGCCCGTCACTGTGTCCACATAAACATAGAATATGTTGCCCTCGAACTCCCCTTTCACCTCATAGCAGGCTATCTCCGTAGCATTCATTGGGATCAGGCACAGGCGAACCTCCTTGCTTTCAAGCTCCTCACCAGCCGCTTCAAGGGCTGCTTCCTCGGTCACCAGCATGTCGGGATATCCCCTCAACCTGTGGCTTCTGATGTAATTGCCCGCTTCATAGCCGATGATTTCCCCCGTGTCCAACGAAACCTGCACCTTCACCATGTCCGGATATATCAGCATATCATACATTACATCCGCATATGTAACCAATACCGTGCTTCCAAAAGTCTGCCAGTGGATCATCTCCATCTTGTCCAGGCCCTTGCTGCTAAGAAAATGATCCGAATAGGCCACAGCATCGTTCACCTGCAGGTTCACATTGGCAGGAATGCTGTCAGGCAGCATCCAAAGCATCACTCCCCCCTGCTTGGTAATCGCCGCCTGCACCACCAGGTTAGAATTCAGTGAAACGGTGAAAACCCACGTTGGTATCTCCCCTTCTTCCTCTCCTGTCTGCTCAATGGTCCTTATCCTGTCCTCACCTATGAATCTAACTGCGTTTTCCTTCGCTTCGTCAACTCCGACCGCATTACCTGGCAACCCCAGAGGTCTGCCGGTGGCCGCATCGGAGAAGGGGCCGTCATATATCAACGTCGGGTAGTCAATGCCGTTCATGGCAATGCCGTCAATTGGGTACTCGCCCTCATCTGTCAGCGGCTGCGAAAGCGCGTAAGCACCCTCTATGGAGCTTAGCCTCAGCATCTGCGCGCTCTCGGAAAGAGTTCTGCAGGCAGCCAGCAACGACCGAAGATTCTCCTTATCTTCTTCTGTGATATCCTCCTTGTATGAAAGAGATCTGCAATATTCCCCAAGTTTGTTCACAAAGGCCATGATTTCCTCTGTGCCGCCCGCCCCGGCGGGAATCTGTGAAATGTTTTCGGAAACGGAATAGCTCTGGCGCCATATGTCTGCAATCAGTCTGTTTCCCGTGTTTGTGTCCTGGGCGATGAGCAGCTTTTCCAGCTTCACCTTGATGTTCTCCATGTTGTCTATAAGCGAATAAAAGGAGCGCTCATACATGCCGTCCAGCAGCCGGCGGTATCTGTTTTTGTGGACGTTTTCAGTCACCGCCCAAACACAAAGCCCAACTATGGCAATGCTTATGACGCTTATGAGCGCCCAGTTTCTTTTTTTCATAGCTCATGCCTCCTTCAGCTTAAAATCAAATGGCAAATCGATGCTTCCCGATGGTAGTTATCGTCTGCCGGCCAAAAATCCACGCGACCACAGCCCTGTTGGGGTTGTAATAATAAATTGCACCCCCGGAAGGGTCCCAGCCGTTCATGGCATCCCTGGCCGCCCGTAACGACTCCTCGTTGGGCGCAAGATTCATCTGGCCGTCGTAAACAGCGGAGAACGCCCCCGGCTGGTAGACCACACCTGAAATTGAGTTTGGAAAGCTGGGATGCTTCACCCGGTTTAAAATGACGGCGCCCACCGCCACCTGGCCAATGTAAGGCTCGCCCCTGGCTTCGGCGTGGATGGTCCTTGCCAGCAGGTAGATATCGGCGCTGCTATAGCTTCCGGATGAGGATGACGATGATCCCCCCGAAAGGGTGATGCCTATGGCTGCGGCCGTCCTTGCGCCCACCCTGCCGTCGGCTGTAAGGCCGTTTGAGCGCTGGAAATAAATGACCGCATCATAGGTGGCCTGTCCAAACACGCCATCCACAGTCCCCTTGTAATAGCCCCATTCCTTCAGCCTTTGCTGAACTTTGCGAACATCGCTGCCGGTCGAACCCCAGGCAAGCGTCGCCGCTTCCGCCGCCGTGATAAGCACTATGCATACCACCAGCAACAGGGCTGTTAGCGCCATAATGCCCTGAGCCTTTGTTATCCTGACTTTCCTTTTCCCGGTCCTATTGATCATTTGTCATTACCTCCAAATCATCGGTGTCATAAATTGGCCTGCCCTCTCTCAGGCGGATTATAAGCCTCGCGAAATAGGACTTGAACCTCACCTCAGGCGCTTTCCAAAGCTCTGCGCCCTGACTTTCGTCCATGAAGCAAAGGGGTGGGTACATCACACACCACCAATTATCCCCCTGACCCTCGCCAAGGATAATCTTCACCGCTCGGTATGTTCCCGCTGGCAACAATGTCCCTGAATAAATCCTGTCGGGAAAGCCAAAGTCCCCCAGCATAGCTTTGACCTCGCCTGAAAAACCTGCCCGGCGCGCCGCCTGCTCAACCCTGGAGCCGTTGTTCGCCATTATTTCCTCGGCTTCACGGCCGCTGCCCGCTGTTGACATCTCCCCCGCAAACTCCTTGAGAAGCTCATCGCGAACACGCAGCTTCATCTGCTGGTCGTCCGGGCTGTTGGAGTTTGCCACAACATGCAAACGCAGCAGCTCGCCATTCTCTCGGGCCAGCGCCAACTCACTCTTGTTGCCGCTTCCCAGCAAAAAAGCCCCCGCCACGGCCGCCGCCAGAAGCACCAGCCCCATAAAAACCCTTTTGCTTGGGCCTTTTCTTCGTATCATGCCCATCCTCCTTACAATGCCTGCTCTTTAAAAAGCAAAAGATCATGTGTCACTTTATATACAGTATCTTTCCGTTTTGCAAAATTATGCGCATTTTCCAAAAGTTTCTTTTTCTTAACCGATAGAAAAAGGGCATAAAAAAAGAAGCGCATTACACGCTCCTTTTAGTCTGTTTTGTTAATGATGCAAAATGCCTTACTGCGCCACAAAGCTTGCGGAGTCCCCTACAGCAGTATGCAGATCAGGCTGCCATTGCCGTTGTTGATAATCCTCTGCAGAGTGCCCTGAATCTTCATGCGCGCGTCCTCGGGCATCCCCATCAGCTTTGTTGCAAGCCCCTCCTTCAGCAAATCGTTGAGACTCTTTCCGAACATCTCCGTCTCCCAGAGCTTCGCCGGCTCATTCTCGAACTTCTCAAGCATGTAGGAGATAAGCTGGTTGGACTCCTGCTCCGCGCCGATGGTGGGCGTTATCACGCTTTCGATATCCACCTTTATCATGTGCAGGCTGGGGCCGCTTGCCTTTAGCCTAACACCGAACTTGTTGCCTTGCTTCACCAGCTCCGGTTCGTCCAGAGTCAACTCCTCCTGGGTGGGCGCCACGAGACCATAGCCGGTGCGCCGCACGGAATCCAGGGCAACGGCCACCCGGTCATACTCCCGCTTGGCATACATCAGATCCTTCATCAGGTTCATCAGGTGCATGTCGCCCTCGATGTCTGCGCCGCACTCCTCGCCCAGGACTGAATAGAACAGTTCCCTGCCGATATCAATATCGAAATCGATCACACCGGTTGCAAGGTCTATGTCGGAGAGCACAGGGGCATTCAGCATCTCCTCGCCATCCATCATGGAATCGACAGCGATGTAGTCCTTCACGCGGCCCATGATCTGGGAAACACCACGCACCTCGGATATCAGCTTTTCAACCAGCCAGTGCTTTTCGTCCAGAGCGCTGATCCATGATGGCACTGTGAAGTTCACCTGAGAGAGGGGGAATTCATACAGCACCTTCTCCAACAGATTGCTCACATCGCCCTTGGTCATGTTCTTGACGTCCATAACCAGCACAGGCGCGCCGTACTTTTCCTCAAGGCTGGCGCCAAGGGCGGTTGTTTCTCTGCTGCCCGGCCTGGCGGAATTTAGGACTATCACATATGGTTTACTGATTGCACTAAGTTCCGATGCAACTCTTTCCTCTGCGCTGACGTAGTTGATCCTGGGAATCTCGGCGATGCTGCCGTCCGTTGTCACCAGAATACCGATGGTGGAATGATCCTCGATCACCTTCTTCGTGCCGATTTCCGCCGCCTGCTCAAAGGGAATGTCTTTTTCAAACCAGGGCGTTTTGACCATGCGGGGCACTTCCCCTTCCACTGCGCCCAAGGCCCCGGGGACAATGTAGCCCACGCAGTCCACCATGCGCACATCAATGGAGGTCTTCTCGTTTATGCGTATACTCACCTTTTCCGAAGGAACGAACTTCGGCTGGGTGGTCATTATGGTCTTGCCCGAGCCCGACTGAGGCAGCTCATCCAGCATCCTTGTTTTTTCAGGCCCTTCCTGCACATTGGGGAGCACCAGCAAATCCATGAGCTGCGCTATAAACGTGGATTTGCCCGTTCTCACCGGTCCAACTACGCCGAGGAACAGCGCTCCTCCGGTTCGCTTTGTTATATCGCTGTAAATATCAAATCGCTCCATTGCATTTCCTCCCAATGATACATATCTGATTAAGAATATGCCTGCCATAAGTAAATATGACAGGCAATCAAAGGGCTTATGCTATTTTATGCGTCGCTTTCTTCCAATATTTCACAAAGCGACACGCCAGGGTTTAGCCCCGGGCCCTGCAGGTTTTAAAAAAGCTTGACTAAAATTTCGGCAATAGGACAAAGGGTCAAGGGAGAATCCCTTGCGGGTGCAGGGCGGAGCCCGCGTCGTTCCCCCCCCAAAAAAAATCCCCCAAGCTTTTTATAAGGGATTCCAAAGGGTCTACCCTTTGGCGGGTGCAGGGCAGAGCCCGCGTCGTTCCCCGTAACCCCACCGTTCCCTGTTACTTGCTCTTGCCGAATATATCCACCTTTCTGGTGAACTCATCGCCACTGATTATGCGCCTGATATTCCCCCTATGGCAGAAAATTAGCAGAACAAAAACTATAACCCCAAAGAGGACAAAACCGGTGTTTTGAATGTGAAACAGCAAAATATATACAAGAAGAACCGCTGAAAGGGTGATCGAAACGATTGACACCACCTTCAAAAGCGCAATCCCCGCTATGGCAACTGCAAAGAAGACAAGGCCGACCGCGGGCTGCACAGCGATCAGCGAGCCGATTGTCGTCGCTGCGCCCTTGCCACCCTTGAAGCCATAGTAAACGGGCCAAATGTGGCCTATTAGCGCCGCCACGCCGCCGATATACGCTCCGTTTTCCCCAAACAGCCATAGCCCCACCATCGTGGCGATAGCTCCCTTTAGGGCATCCAGCAGAAATGTCAGCGCCGATGGCAATTTGCCCAATGTGCGCATCACATTGGTGGCGCCGGTTCCGCCGCTGCCCACCTTGCGGATATCGTCAAGGCCGAAATGCCTGCATATCAGCAGCCCGAACTGCACGCTTCCCAGGAGATATCCTATTATAACTATAGCAACAATCTTCAACGCCATCATATGGGGGCACTCTCCTTCTTTTCATCACGGCCTTTGACAATTATCCTGATGGGCGTTCCGTCAAAGGGGAAGGTTTTCCTCAGATAATTTTCTATGTAACGTTCATATGAAAAATGCATCAACTTTGGATCATTCGTGAACAGAACAAATGTGGGCGGGCGCACCGATTGCTGCGTGGCATAGAATATGCGCAGCCTCCTGCCCTTGTCCGTAGGCGGAGGTGTGACCATTATGGCGTCGTGGATGGCGTCGTTCAGCATCCCCGTGGTGACCCTGTGGCTCGCCGCGCCATACACCTGGGCGACAAGGGGCAAAATGCCCTGGATTCTTTGGCCCGTCAGCGCCGAGATGAACATCACCGGCACATAGTCCATGAACTTAAGCTCCTCCAGCACCTGTTTTCTGTAATTTTCAAGGGTGCCGGTTTCCTTTTCAAGGCTGTCCCATTTGTTGATGATAACGATGCAGGCCTTGCCCTCTTTTTCGATATAGCCGGCAACCTTTGTGTCCTGCTCGGTGACCCCCTGTGTGGCGTCAATCAAAAGCAGCGCCACATCGCTCCTGCGAATGGCGTCAAAGGCCCGGATGACGCTGTATCTTTCAAGTGTCTTTTCATTTATCCTGGCCTTGCGGCGGATGCCCGCAGTGTCGATTATTATATACTCCCTGCCTTCATGTTCTAGGCGGCTGTCAATGGCGTCCCTGGTCGTCCCCGCGATATCGGAAACCATCACCCGCTCTTCTCCCAAGAGCCTGTTAACCAGCGACGATTTGCCCACATTCGGCTTTCCGCAAACTGCAACTTTTATCGCCTCATCGCCCGCTTCTTCCAGAGAACCTTCTGGCAGAAGCTCGCAAAGCTCGTCCAGCAGGTCGCCGAACCCCAGCAGATTCACCGACGATATGGGATGGGGCGTGCCGAATCCCAGCTCGTAAAAATCCGTCGCGTTGATTTCATGCTCAAAGTTGTCTATCTTGTTTACGGCCACCAGCACCGGCTTGTTAGACCTCCTAAGAAGATCGGCCACCTCCTCATCGGAGCCGGTCATGCCCTCCTTGCCGTCCACCAAAAATATGATGGCGTCGGACATCTCAATTGCGATTTGTGCCTGCAAGCGCATCTGCTGAAGCAGCGGGTCTTCCGAGTAGGGATCGATTCCGCCGGTGTCCACCAGCGTGAAGCTGTGACGCTGCCACTGGCAGTCGGCGTATATTCTGTCCCTGGTCACACCGGGGGTATCGTCCACAATGGCGATGCGCCGCCCAGCCATTTTATTGAAGAAGGTGGACTTGCCTACATTGGGCCTGCCCACAATTGCCACAAGGGGAATTGCCATTTTTTTACACCTGTTCCGTTCCTATGCTTTTGCTTTATTTTACATATATCTTTTCTTAAACTGCCGATATCATGTGCTGATCCTCACCGGTCGACCGCACCCCTAGAAT
>JBNRMR010000132.1:0-8570 GCA_050309705.1 Christensenellales bacterium
GGGAACGGGGCTTGTTTGGGCGCAGCCGGCCACCAATATAAACGCCGCCAGAGCCAGCAATACTTTCGCTGCCTTTTTCATTTCTCCCCTCCCCTTCAGTTCCATCTCCTCTACTCCCGCCCAGATTGCGGCGCAGACCTCCTCCGGTTGTGCGGGCTGTAAATACAGTTGGAAAATATCTTTGGTCTTAATCAGGGAATTGCCTTTGCCTTTGCCTATTCTTCCCAATCAAATTGCTCGTCGGGAATGCCCCGTTTTCGCATCTCATTAAGAACATAATTTTTTCTTCTGTATTGCCAATCGTGTAGCGATAAATGCAATCCCTAAATATGATATATTTTGTATTATCTTGCTTTGTGTCCGCAAACCAACCATCAGCAATAACCTTGCAGAGCTGTTCAGGAATGTCGGAAGCATTCGAATTGAAAAATATCATTGTCCAATATTTGATTTGCGTGTCATTAGTCTTCCAAATTTCGACTTTCTCAGTTTTAATCAAATCTAAAGATAGTTTATCTTCCTTTATTTATATAAGTAAAGACATGGCGTCCCCTTGGCGGAAATGCCATGTCTTTTTGGTGGAGGAGGGCGGATTCGAACCACCGAAGTCGTAGACAACAGATTTACAGTCTGCTCCCTTTGGCCGCTCGGGAACTCCTCCATGATATTGGGAAAATGTGGAGCTGGTGAGGGGACTTGAACCCTTAACCTGCTGATTACAAATCAGCTGCTCTGCCAATTGAGCTACACCAGCATCTCACCGCACGCGCCTGAATCGAAATGGCGACCCGGAAGGGGCTCGAACCCTCGACCTCCAGCGTGACAGGCTGGCATTCTAACCAACTGAACTACCGGGCCACACAAACAATCAAGTCCTCTTCAGCTTTACCTCTTCTGAGGTGGAAATGGTGGGCCTTCAGGGACTCGAACCCCGGACCAATCGGTTATGAGCCGACCGCTCTGACCAACTGAGCTAAAGGCCCGCAATCATCTGTACCACCAAAGCCGGCAAAACTGTCGATTTAACGAAGTCTCAAACAACCTGCGAAAGGAAAATGGTGACCCCTAGGGGACTCGAACCCCTGTTACCGCCGTGAAAGGGCGGTGTCTTAACCGCTTGACCAAGGGGCCATAACCTACCTGATCTTTGCCGCCGCCGACTTTGCAGCTTGTGTTCATAATGGTCGGGGTGAGAGGATTCGAACCTCCGGCCCCATGCTCCCAAAGCACGTACGCTACCAGGCTGCGCTACACCCCGTTATCCATGCGAAAGGCTCTAGGATTCGCAAGCGACGGGATGAATTATACACTGCTTTCGGTGGTGTTGTCAAGTGCTTTTAAGAAATTATTATGGATTTTTGCATTAATTTCATTTTTATGAGAAAACAAGCAATTTTAGGCTGTGAAAACATTTCCTTGCGCAAGCTTCAACGTGGCCCATTCCCCGTTTCTGCCTCAAATTGTCGCTGTAGCACTCCCCCACAAGACGAATTATCCGCCCTTTCATTCCAGGAATATGAGCATCCATCAGCAGCCTGATCAATGCCCTTTCCTTCAGCGAAGGTGCATTTGATGCTCTGCTATTTTTCCTCATCAGGCGGATATATGTCAGCAGCAGAAGCTCGTCATCGCTTTCACCGTGGCCATCTCCAGGCACTTCCAGCTTTCTCCAGGCCCGGGATGCCTCCCGATAGATTTCATCGCCCAGCCAAGCATATTCACTGCGTCCATCCCCATAATAAAGGCGGAAATGACCTTTTTCATATGGATAGTGCAGAACATATGCGCTCTTTGCGCCATTTTTTTCATGCCTTTGCTTTTCTTTCTCCAAAAAAAAGTCCATGGTAGGGCTATTTCACCTTTATATCCATGCTGAACATATATTCAAAGCTCTGGCCGCCGTCCATGTCCAGAATGTAGTCAAGCTGCACCTGACCGCCCTTGGCATCCATCTTGTGATATACACTGTTGCCGTAAACGGACATCGAAATCGCGCCAAAAGGCGTGTTATAGTGGGAAAAAGACCGCTTACCCTTTTCGAAGTGCATCGTCACATTGGCATCGCCAGACCGCACCATGCTCACACTGTTCTCCCGCAGTTCTATGCTGGTGCTGTTGCCCGCCATGCCAGAAAGCTCGCTCTCGTCATATTGCAGCAGGACATGGTCGCCCAGGAAGGTCACATCGCCTTCGGTGATCAGCTCCACCACGTTCTCCTCGCCAAAAAAGTCCTTCTGAACTCCCTTTATGGAGAAAGTGGCCTTCTCCTTCCTGCCCTCGCCAATATTTTTTTCTCTATCATTCATCAAACATTTCCCCTTAATATTTCCATTGCCTGGCCAGGGCTTTCCGATGCGAAAATATAGCTGCCCGAAACCAGCACATTCGCTCCGGCCCGGCGGACAAGTTGCGCCGTTTCGCCGTTCACGCCGCCATCCACCTGCAACTCGATGTCCTTGCCAAAGGCGTCTATCATCGCCCGCGTATCGGCGATTTTCCGCAGAGTGGCGGGGATGAGCTTCTGACCGCCGTAACCGGGGTTCACAGTCATTATCAGCAGGAGGTCTATATCCTCCAGCACATATTTCGCAAAATCGATGGGCGTCGCCGGGTTAAACGCAAGGCCCGCTTTCAAGCCCGCGTCTTTGATAAGCCTTAGCGTGCGCTGCAGATGAGTCGTCGCCTCGGCGTGCACGGTTATTATGTCCGCGCCGGCTTTGATAAAGTCATCGATATGGTGTTCTGGGTTTTTGACCATCAGATGGACATCAAAGGGTATCTGCGCCTTGCCCCTTAGCGCAGCAATTATATCCGACCCAAAAGAAATCTTCGGCACGAAAGAGCCGTCCATCACGTCCAAATGGATATAATCAGCGCCAAAATCCTGCATTCTTTTAGCGTCAAGGCCCATTGCGGCATAGTCGCTTGATAACATCGAGGGCGATATCTTTATTTTTCCAGCATTTTTCTTATCTAATAAATCAGTCATATCTTCCATCCTACTTTTTATATACTGCATACGAATTTAATCGTAGCGTCTGCTCCATTTGTCCTTTACTTCTTTGAAAATCATGGCGTAACGCTCCATGCGCTCCGTTGATAGTTCCCCTTTTTCAGCCGCTTCCTTAACCGCGCAACCAGGCTCACTGATGTGGTTGCATCCGGGAAATCGGCACTCCTCTTCGTAAGCTTTAAACTCCGGGTAGTAGGTTTTAAGCGCAAGGGGATCGAACATATCCATCTCCAGAAGGCTGAAGCCCGGAGTGTCGCTGACCCAAGAATCATCCCCCAAGGGAAGCAGCTCCACATGGCGTGTGGTGTGCTTGCCCCTTTGTATGCGGCTGACATCGCCTGTTTCAATGCTGAAGCCCTTGCCAAGGGCGTTGAGTATGGATGACTTGCCCACCCCCGATTGGCCCGCATAGGCCGAAACAAAGCCCTTCATCCTTTCTTTCAAGCTCGCTATCCCCTCGCCCGTTTCAGCGCTGACGCAGAAAACCTCGTAGCCGGACCTTTCATATTGCCTGGCGATCTCTCCCGGCTCGCCCAAATCGGTTTTATTTATAACCACCACCGCCTCCGCCTGGGATATCCTGGCGTATACCAGAAGCTTATCCACCAGCAATAGATCCGGCTCGGGCATGGCGCAGGCCATCACCGCCAGCAAAAGGCTGATGTTTGCCACTGCCGGCCGCACAAGGCTGTTCCTGCGAGGGTGTATGCGGCCAATGACGCCGTAGTCATCCCCTGGCGCGGCAGGCACGAAGTCCACCCTGTCGCCAATAATCGGCTTTTGCATATCCTTCCTGAACCTTCCACGGGCCTTGGCGGGAAAGTACTCCCCCTGACAATAAACCGTGTACAGACCGCCCACGCCTTTCACCAGCAGCCCTGTCTTCGCGCCCGGCGGAAGGCTGTCAAGCTTATCCTGAAAAACGCTCATTGGCCGGCCTCAGTAAAATCAACCTGCAAAGTATGCACCCTCGTGTTATTGACATAAACGATTAACTCCTCGCTTTCACCTGTTTGTGACTCAAGCTCCACAGTGTAGTTCTTTTCGCCCGCCGGAAGTTCCTCGCGCAGCATCTCCTTTGAATCGGCCCCCATGTTGCGGTAAACGATGACCGTGCCCCCGCCGGAGGGTATCGTCACACTGAATTCAATCTTCTGCGATTCGAAAACCGGCAGCTTCGAGGCCACAACCACATCCACCGGCGTGCCCTCCATGGCGATATCGCCAAAGTCCGGCGTCTGGCTCACCACCAGCCCCTCCGGAACGTCGCTGTATTCCGCATAATCCACATTACCCATAGCGAAACCCATGGCCTTCAGCGCAATTTGCGCCGACTCCAGCGTGAGCCCCACCACCTTGGGAACTTCCTCCTCCTGCAAGGGCCTGAACACATAGACTATCACCTTATCTCCGTTCATGGCGGTCGCCCCCGTCTCCGGGCTTTGCATGAATATCTCGCCCTCAGCGTAACCCTCGGCGGTGTGGCTTTGTATAACTTCACCCACGGAAAGCCCCTGCTGGTAAAGAATGCCATCGGCCTCCTCGACGGTTTTGCCTGTTAAGTCCGCCGTCTTGACATTCTCCGGCCCCTTGCTTATCTCCAGTATCACCCTTTTGCCGGACATGAACTGGGAGACCACCGTTCCCCTGGGCGCATCGTTTGAAAACACGTCTATAAGGCCATTGTCAAGGCCCTGCTCAGTCAGATATTCCACCGCCTGCTCCATCTCCATGCCTGTAAGATCATCCAATGCGGACTTGCTTATCACATTCCTCCACAGCGAAAAGCTTGCCATCAACACTAAAATGATGGCCGCCCCTGTGAGAACAGTCAAAAGCGCAATCCTCCTCTTTCTCCTGGCCCGAAGGTACTGATCATATTCGTCCTCATATTCCGGCTTGACCGACTCCTCATCCTCGCCGTCGGCCTGTTTTAACCTTTTTCTGCGCCCGGAAACATGGGCTGGCAGCGAATCCTCCACCTGAGGAAGCAAGCCTTCGCTGGATTTCTCGCCTGCGGGAGGATCGTCGTCTTTAAGCACTACATAGCCGCCGTCAGGGTGAGTCAAAACCATGGACAGATCAAGCTCCATGGCAATAGCGGATTTATATCTGTTCTCCCTCTTTTTGCGCATCGCCTTTAAAATCACATCGTTCAGCGCAGGGGGCACATCGGGGTTGAGGCTCCTTGGGGGCAAGGGCGCTTCCTGGATATGCTTAAGAGCTATGGCCACCGGAACGTCGCCATCAAAGGGCAGCCTGCCCGCTACCATCTCATACACAACAACTCCCAGGGAGTATATGTCGCTCTTTTCGTCTGCAACCTCGCCCTTGGCCTGCTCAGGCGAAAAATAATGCACAGAGCCCAAAATGCCGTCATCGCTGGCGGTAACTGTGGATGAATTGGTCGCCCTGGCGATGCCGAAATCAGCCACCTTGATTATGCCGCGCTTATCCACCAATATGTTCTGGGACTTTATGTCCCTGTGGACAATGTGGCAGCGGTGGGCGTGCTCCAGAGCGCGGGAAATCTGTATCGCGTAGTCGATGGCTCGGCTGACAGGTATGGCCCCTCCCCGCTCGACGATGTCCTTTATCGTCACTCCGTCCACATATTCCATAACGATGAACTTTATGTTATTTTGCTCTCCGACGTCCATCACCTTTATGATGTTGGGGTGCAGCATCGTTTGCGCTGCTATGGCCTCCCTTTGGAAGCGGCGAACAAATTCAATGTCCGAATTATACTCCTGCTTAAGCATCTTTATCGCCACGATGGCGCCGGTGATCACATCCCTGGCCCGATAGACGATGGCCATGCCGCCTGTGCCAATAAGCTCCTCCAGCTCGTAGCGCTCCAGAAGGACCATGCCTCTCATGCTCATCTGAGATCACCATCCTCAACCGCCATCACAATCACGGTGATATTGTCGTGGCCGCCGCGCCTTAAGGCCATCTGAAGAAGCGTGGCTGCAATCTCCTCCACATTACCGCGGGAAAGCAGCAGATCTTCCAGCTCCCTGTCGGCCACATGGTTGGTCAGCCCGTCCGAGCAGATGACCACATAATCGCCCTTTTTAAGGCGAATCTGCTCAGTGTCCGTTCGAAGAGATGAGTCCGTCCCCAGGGCTCTTGTGATCACATTCTTGCGGGGGTGGTTTTCCGCCTCCTCCTGGGAAATCTGGCCCATTCTCACCAGCTCTGCGATGTATGAATGATCGTTTGTGAGCTGCACAAGCTCGTCTTCACGCAGTATATATGCTCGGCTGTCCCCCGCATGGCCGATATACATGTCGCCATTGTATATCATCGCGCAGGTTACAGTGG
This sequence comes from Christensenellales bacterium, assembly GCA_050309705.1. Taxonomy (GTDB): domain Bacteria; phylum Bacillota; class Clostridia; order Christensenellales; family UBA1750; genus JBNRMR01. The sequence goes on from JBNRMR010000132.1 coordinate 6,341, forward strand.
TGCCCATGCCGGAGTTTTCAGCCTCATGCTCCGCCCGCTCAAAGACCTCCCTGTTGGTCTCGCTGATGGCCCTTCTAAGGATGAGCTGGCCGTCGGGAATATGCCCGAAGTACTCAGCGCAGCGTTTTTCGATGCCCGAAACCGCCAGCCTGCTGGCAAGCTCTCCGGATTTATGGCCGCCCATGCCGTCAGCAACAATAAACAGGTGGTAATTATCGAATTTTTCTGCGATATAGCTGTCCTCATTCCTCTCACGGACGAGGCCCACATCGGTTTTGGCGGCGTAAAGCAAGATCCAACCTCCAAATTAAAAAGTCTTTTGTTTTCCCATCCCTTTGGGTCTGTCTCCCTGTACAGGGATTCTTAAGGGAAGGTCCCTTGAGCAGGGGGAGTGCGAGGGGGACAGCGTTCCCCTCGCCCCCGGGCGCCAAATGGCCGTTGATGCAATCGACGGGCGTTTGACGCGCAACAAGAAAATCTTCCTATATATCCGCGGTCAGTATCAAATCCGCCCCGCTTCCAGCAATATTCTCCACTATGATATCATGCCGGCGGGCGCCTTCTTTGGCCCGTGCTTTGGCGATCTCCTTCAGCACATCGGGGACTATTGCCTTGGGCACAGCCCGGCTCAGGCGCACCGGAGCCGGCCTTTTCGAGCCTTCCATGCGCACTATGGAGGTCACCATCCTCACCGGCTGGGAGTATTCGGAAATGCCATAGGTCACCCCTCTTTTACAGGCATTCCCCTCCACCATTATTTTACCATTATCTTCCCAAACCTGCAATATGCAGCCCACAGGGCAGGAGATGCAGATCATTTCTTTTTTTACACTCATCTCTTCACCTCCAAAACGGAAACCACTATCTCGCCATCCATGCTTTCATTCAAAATGATATCCACCTTTTCCATCTGTCCGGGCGTGATTATCCTTGACCGCCTCCTTGCGAGCCTTTCCTCACCGCAAAAAACCGAAAGCTCCGCAGGCTTTACCGCGTCCCTCACCCGCAGGTATAGCGTCACCTTTTTCTCCCCTTCCCCCACTGCAATCCTGTGGGGAACCACATATCGCACATTTTCCCCCGTCCTTAGCGTCAATTCTTTCTTAGCCGGCGCAGATTTTCCGGCGGCAAAATCAGCCGCAGACTCTCCTGTCAGCTTTGCCTCCACGCTCACATTGTCCACCAAATCATGCACATGCAAAACATTCCCGCAGGCGAATATTCCCGGCACGGAGGTCTGCCGGCCATCGTCCACCAAGGCGCCGCCCGTCACCGGGTCCATGTCGATTCCCGCCTCTTGCGTCAGCTCGTTTTCAGGCAAAAGCCCCACCGACAAAAGCAGCGTGTCGCAGGGGACGAACTGCTCTGTGCCGTGGATTGGCGCACGGCTTTCGTCCACCCGGGCGATTGTCACACCCTCCAGCCTCTCCTTGCCGTGGATGCCAACGACCGTGGTGTTAAAGTGCAGCGGAATCTCGTTATCGTCAAGGCACTGGGAGATGTTCCTGTTAAGGCCGGAGGAATAGGGCATAATCTCACAGACCATCTCCACCTTCGCCCCCTCCCATGTCATCCGCCGTGCCATAATCAAGCCGATATCCCCTGATCCCAAAATGACGGCGCGCTTTCCGGGCATATAGCCCTCCATGTTCACAAGCCTTTGGGCGCAGCCGGCGGTATATATGCCCGCTGGTCTGCTGCCTGCGATGTTTAGCGCTCCCCTTGTGCGCTCGCGGCAACCCATGGCCAGGATTACGGCCTTGGCGCTGATGATGATCATGCCCCTTTCGGCACTGACTGCGCTGATCTTCTTTTGGCCGTCTTCATCGCCCACCGAAAGCACCATTGTGTCCGTCAAAACCTCAATTTCGCTTTCCAGCACCTGGTCAGCAAACCTGGCGGCATACTCCGGCCCCGTCAGCTCCTCGCCGAAATAGTGCAGGCCGAAGCCATTGTGTATGCACTGCTGGAGTATTCCCCCAAGTTTTTTATCTCTTTCAATCAATATAACCTTCGCGCCTTTTTCCCGGGCTGCAATCGCCGCTGCAAGTCCTGCCGGACCGCCGCCTATAACCGCCACATCGCATTCCATCGCCGCAGCAAAACCACTTTTCACATCCATTTTAGTTCTCCTCCTTGATCAGGCCCGTCAGCATGTAGGAATCCCCGCCGAATTTCGTCACCTTTTCCATGGCAATCCCCGCCTCTCGTGAGATTATCTCCATCACCC
>JBNRMR010000133.1:0-13649 GCA_050309705.1 Christensenellales bacterium
ATACTTTTCATGTGATTTTTTTCGCCAACAAAAAAGACCCCCCGGCTCATTCGAGCAACCGGGGGATTTTCTTATTTATGTATAATATGCAAGCGCCTAGCTTTAAAGCAAAACTTTAAGGGCCGCCAGCAATCTGTCCACGTTGGAGTCCTGGGCCGTATAGCCCATCAGACCGATGCGGATGATCTTCCCCGCCAGGGGGCCAAGGCCTGCGCCCACTTCGATGCTGTGTTCATTCAGCAACCTGCTTCTAAGCTCCGCTTCGTTAACACCGCTTGGCACCACCACGGCATTGAGCATCGGCAATCTTGCTTCCTTTTCAACCAGCAGCTCCATGCCCAATTCGCCAAGGCCCCGAGCCAGCCTTTCATGGGCGGCCTGATGGCGTGCAAAGGAATTTTCAAGACCTTCTTCCAGCAGATTGTGTATGGCCTGATACAAACCATACAGCATATTGATGGGCGCTGTGTGGTGGTAAACTCTGGTTTTCCCCTCCCAATATTGGGTAAGGAGGCTCATGTCCAGATACCAGTTGGGAACCTTTGTCCTCCGGGAGAGTATGGCCTTCACAGCCCTTTGTGAGAATGTGATGGGTGCAAGGCCCGGCGGGCAGGAAAGGCATTTTTGCGTGCCGCTGTAGCAGATGTCCGCGCCCCATTTGTCAACCTCCACGGGCATTCCGCCAAGGCTGGTCACGCAGTCCACCAAGTAGAGTGCGCCACTTGCTTTCACCAGCTCGCCAATTTCCCCAACAGGGTTCAAAACTCCGGTAGAAGTTTCGGCGTGCACCACAGCAACCAGCTTGTATTTTTCATTTTCAAGCTGCTCCTTAACTGAGTCGACCGCAACGGGGGAGCCCCACTCAAACTCCTTCTTGGTGACCTCAGCCCCCAGCCTGCCGGCGACTTCTGCCATCCTCACGCCAAAAACGCCGTTGATTAGAACCAAAACCCTGTCGCCCGGCTCGACCATGTTCACAAAGGCGCACTCCATGCCGATGGAACCAGTACCCGAAAGGGGCACCGTCAGCTCATTTTCAGTTCCAAAGAGAGTCTTAAGCCCTTTTTTGATCTCGTCCATTATTTTAATGAAGTAGGGGTCCAGATGACCCAGTGTCGGACGCGACATGGCATGATAAGTGCTGGGCGCCACACTGCTGGGACCGGGGCCCATCAGCAAAACGCTTTGAACATCGTCCAGATAATTTTTCACAATTCATTTCTCCCTTGCGAAATCAATTTCAATAATCAGTATAGCACATGGCCCGCCGGCAGTAAACAGAAAAAGCGCGAAGAACGCTCATAACCTTTGAAAAGCACAAAAAAGGGACAGGCTTTTGCCCGCCCCGCTCCTGAACAAGTTAATTTTAATGCGATTTAAAAAGCGCAAGGAGCTTATCCCTGCGCCTTCAGCAGCATTTCCCTTGCGTGTGCCATGGCCGCTTCGCTCTGTCCGCCCCCCGAAAGCCTAGCGATCTCAGCAGTCCTTTCTTCGCCCTCAAGCCTTTGCAGCTTCGTCACGGTGCTGTCCTTGGCGGAGCTTTTTTCGATGAGGAAGTGTGCGTCCCCCGCCGCAGCAATGGTCGCCAGGTGGGTCACGCAAAGAACCTGCCTGTCCCTTGCAATTGAGCGCATCTTCAAGGCCACTGCCACAGCCACCCGGCCGCTTATACCGGTATCGATCTCGTCGAAGATCATTGTTCCGATTCCGTCGTTTTGCGCTGTGATGCTCTTTAGCGCCAACATTATCCGGGACATTTCCCCTCCGGAAGCGGTCTTGCTCAGGGGTTTCAAATCCTCGCCCGGGTTGGCGGCTATCATAAACCGAATGGAGTCCCAGCCATGGGCAGAAGGCTCCCTTCTTTCAAAATCCGCCTCAAACCTTATCTTGGACATGCTCAGATCCGCCAGATGCTCCACAACTCTTTCACAAAACAGGCTTGCAGTCTTCTTTCTTGCCCTGGAGAGGGCCTCGCAGTCTTTTTCAAGGTTGGCCCTGGCCTTTTGGACTTCTTCTTCCAGCCTGTTCAAAGTCGCTTCTCCGTTTATCAGCCTTTCCAGCTCCTCCTGAATTGTGGAAAGATGCTCCAAAACCTGCCCTATGTCCTTCTTTCCATATTTTCTCTTGAGCATGTTCAGCGCTTCGAGCCTTTCCTCCACAGCGTCCACTTCCCGCTCGTCATATTCGAGGCCCTCCGCCAAAGACGCAATCTCAAACGAAATATCCTCCAGATTGTAATAGCTCTCGTCAATTCTTGCGGAAATTACCTGGTATCTTTCATCGAACCGACCAATGGTCTCCATTCCTCGGGACGCGCTCTTGAGCCCCCCCAGAAGGCCCCCGTCCAAGACCGACTTCGCATCCGAAACTGCCTGGGCGATCTGCTGGGCATTTCTGAAAAACTCCCTGCGCTTTAACAGCTCCTCCTCCTCGCCCGGCCGAAGGTTAGCCGCCTTTATCTCGTCTATCTGGAAGGCCAGCATATCAATCCTCTGTGCCATCTCGCTGGCGGAACCGGCAAAGTCCCTCAAATTCTTCCTCGCCCTGGAAAACTCACCGTAGGATTCCTCAGTCCTGCCCAAAAGGGCCGCAATCTCCTGGCCGCCAAAGCCGTCCACGCATTTAAGGTGATATTCCTCCCTTAAAAGGGACTGATGTTCGTGTTGGCCGTGTATGTCCACTATGAGGCCGGTGAAGGCCTTCAGCATGTTCAGCGGCACAACCACTGCGCAAATCCTGCAAATGCTCCTGCCCGATGCGCTTATCTCCCTTGAAACGGAACAGATTCCTTCATCGCACTCAAGCTGGTTCTCCTCGATGAAAGCCAGCGCCGCCTCGTTTTCGCGAATGTCAAAAAGAGCCTGAACCACCGCCTTTTCCTGGCCGGTTCTAATCAGGCCCCTGTCAGCTCTTTCACCAAGGGCAAGGCCCAGGGCGTCGATCAATATCGACTTTCCCGCGCCGGTTTCGCCCGAAAGTATATTCAAGCCCTCTGAGAACTCCACGTTGAGCGACTCGATCAGGGCCACGTTTTTCACGTCAAGGCTTATCAGCATAAATACAATTCTCCCGCAGGGTTCCTGCTATGCGCGCACCATGCTCTTGAAACGCTTTATGATCTCGTCCACATCATCCACGGACTTGACTATCACCAGCAATGTGTTGTCACCAGCTATGGTGCCAATAATCCCCGGCCATTTCATTGCGTCCAGCGCCTCACAGGCGGCGTTTGCAGCTCCTGTGATTGTCTTTATGACCAAAAGATTGCCCGCGCTATCGATGGTCAGCGCGCTTTCGCTAAATATTCTGCTGAAGCGGTCAGCAATGCTGGACTCAGCCTTGTCCATCGTGGCATATTTGTACACGCCCTTTGGCGACATGGTCTTAACGAGCCGCAGCTCCTTTATATCGCGGGAAATGGTGGCCTGTGTGACCATCACATTCCTTTTTTTCAACGCCCTTGCGATATCCTCCTGGGTTTCAATTTCCTGATTTTCAATAATGTCCAAAATCATCTCATGGCGCACTGCCTTAATCATATAAACACCCCATCCGAAAGGTTTTTTCACATCTTCAATGGTTTCCCGGCCCTAAAGCCCTGAAACGCTTGTCCCTTAAATCTGCTCCATCAGCTTGCTGCGCAAAACTCCGTAGAAACTTCTTTCTCTCAGGCGCACAAACTTTGCCGAAAGCTCGGATTTTTTCACCAGCACATGCTCGCCCGGGGCGATTTCCCCAACGCATATGCCGTCGATATCCACCCTCGCGCTTCTGGATGAAAGATCCACCCCCATCATTATTTCCTCATGAGGGGAAAGAACCATGGGCCTTGCCCTGAAGCTGTGGGGGCATATGGGCGAGAGCACGATGCAGTCCAGCTTCGGGTTCACCGCCGGGCCACCGCAGGAAAGAGAATATGCCGTGGAACCCGTGGGCGTTGCCGCCAAAATTCCGTCGGCGCCATAGCTGTCGAAGTGGCGCCCGTCTATGCGCACATCGCAGCGGATGAGGCTCAGGCTCTCATTTCTAGAAACCACCACATCGTTCATCGCCGTAAACTGATTGCCGTCCGGCATTATTGCGGTGAGCATCATTCTGTTTTCAACGCTATAATCGCCGCTAAGAATCGCTCCGGCCACTTGCCTCAGGTCTGACACCTCCGCCTCCGTCAGGAAACCGAGACGCCCCAGGTTTATCCCCAAAACTGCCGCGCCATGCGGAGCGGCGCATTTCGCCGCAGAAAGGAGGGTTCCATCGCCGCCGAAAACCACCAGCAGTTCTGCCTGTTCATAAAGCCGGCTTGAAGACACCTTTTCCGAGCAAAGACGGCACAAGGCCTCGGAATCGGTGAACACATGGGCGCCACCATCCCTTAAAATGGCCGTCATCTCTGCCAGAGAAGGAATATCCACCGCCTTTGATGAGTTAAGCAGTATGCCAACATTCATGTTGAAACCTCCCGTTGCACACCCTTATCATACAGCATATTCAAATATTATGCAACAGCTTTGTAAAGCCCTCAGATGCCTGTGCGCAGCAAGAAATCAGCAAAATTGCGGCAGGCGGTTTTGCGCAATATTCTCTGCTCCATGCCCATTTCTTCAAGGGCCGCCAAAAGGCTGGGAAACTCCGCCGGAGACTCCATCCCATCCGTCTTCATATCAATGCCGTCGAAATCGGAGCCGAAGCCCGCAGTGTTTTCTCCGCCCAGCTCCATTATGTGGAAAATATGCCTTACGATGTCCATAATATCCGCTCGCCCGCCCTCACTCAGGAAGGGTGGGTAAAAATTCACTCCGATATAACCTCTCCTGGCGATTATCGCTCTGATCTGATCATTGCTCAGATTGCGGCTGTGCCCGCAGATGGCCCTGCAGCAGGAATGACTGGCACACACGCTCCGCGCAAGATCAATCACCTGCCAAAAACCATCCTCGTTCAGGTGGGAAACATCCACAGCGCATCTGTTCTCATTCAAAAGCCTGATAACTTCCTTCCCAAAGGTCTTTATTCCCCCTGCACTGCCGTGTGGAAATGCCAGTTCGTTTTCGTGGTTCCATGTAAGAGAAAATATTTTTGCGCCTGCATGAATATATTCCTTTGCCCGCTCGATGCTCCCGCCGAAGGCCTCACAGCCCTCCACTGCCAGAACCGCGCATCTTTCCTCTCCCTGCGGCATACCTGCATCTTTAAGGGGAGCCAGGCCCAGAGCCCGGCATGCAGCGGGGAAATCATCCATCTGCTTTTGGTATGCTGCAACGGTTTCCGCCCCCATTCGCCCAGAGTTTGCGAAGGCCGCCAGCACCTGAAGCTTCACGCCCCCCTCCCTTAGCGCCCATTCGGTAACGTCATAGCCGGTTTCATTGGAAAAACCGCTGAACTTATACAAAAAATCACAATGGGAATCGGCCACCGGCATTTTCTTAGAACAACACATAAAAAACACCTCCGCTATTTTTATACTACAGCGAAGGCGTTTCTATGTTTCTATATTTCCCCTGGAAGCATTATCACTTGGCGTATTCCATGGCCCGCACTTCGCGGATCACGTTCACCTTGATGTGGCCGGGATATTCCAGCTCATCCTCGATGCGCTTGACTATCTCCTTTGCCATCAGCAGAGTGCCGGCGTCGTTCACATCCTCGGGCTTTACCATTATACGAACTTCCCTGCCCGCCTGAATTGCGAAGGATTTTTCAACACCTTCAAAGCTCTCGGCAATCTCTTCCAGTTTTTGCAGGCGCTTGATGTAATTCTCGATTGACTCGCGCCTTGCGCCTGGCCTCGCGCCGCTCATGGCGTCGGCTGCTTGTATCAGCACCGCCTCGATGGTCGTGGCCTCGATGTCGCCGTGGTGCGCCGCTATGCAGTGAACCACCGCCGGCGACTCCCTGTACTTTTTCGCCATGTCCGCACCGATGGTGATGTGAGTGCCCTCCATCTCGTGGTCAACAGCTTTTCCGATGTCATGCAGCAGGCCCGCCCGCTTGCAAAGGGCCACGTCCGCCCCCAGCTCGCTTGCCATCAGGCCCGCAAGATGTGAAACCTCGATAGAGTGCTTCAGCACGTTCTGGCCGTAGCTGGTGCGATATTTCAGCCTGCCCAGAAGCTTCACCAGCTCGTGGTGCAAATTATGCACATTCGTTTCAAATATGGCCTGTTCGCCGGCCTCGCGCATCTGTGTCTCCACTTCCTTGCGCGCCTTTTCCACCATTTCCTCAATGCGCGCTGGGTGTATTCTCCCATCGGTGATCAACTTTTCCAGAGCAATCCTGGCAGTCTCTCTGCGAACGGGATCGAAGCCGGAGAGTATCACAGCCTCGGGAGTATCGTCGATGATAAGGTCGATGCCCGTTGCCGTTTCAAGGGCGCGTATGTTCCTTCCTTCGCGGCCGATTATGCGGCCCTTCATCTCATCCGACGGCAGCGCAACGACTGAAACTGTCGTCTCTGCGCTGTGATCTGCCGCGCAGCGCTGTATGGCGCCGGCGATTATGTGGCGCGCCTTTTTCTCCGCCTCATCCTTGGCCTTTTGCTCAATTTCTCTGACCATAACCGCCGCGTCATGGTAGGCCTCCCTTTGAACGGAATCGATAATCGTCTGCTTTGCTTCCTCCGAAGTCATGGAGCCTATACGCTCCAGCTCCGTCTGCTGGCGTGCCTTTATCTCTTCGCTTTCGGTCAATGTGTCCTCGGCAGCCTTGTACTTTTTTTTGATATCGATTTCACGCTGTTCAAGGGCGTTCAGCTTCTTGTCCATCGAATCCTCTCGCTGAAGCAACCTGCGCTCGGATCTGTTCATCTCGTTTCTACGCTCTCGAAGCTCTCTGTCGCACTCCGTTTTAAGCCTAAGGGTCTCCTCCTTGGCTTCCAGCAACGCTTCCTTGCGTATGGCGTCAGCCTTGGCGGCTCCGTCCTCCAGCAATTTCTTCAGAGCTTCCTCGGTCTGGCCCTTTCTTTTCATGAATACGCTTTTGTTCAAAAGCGCGCCGACCAAAATGCCCACTAAGATCGACATCAAAATAATGCCTACTACAAGCAATGCAAATAATAGCGGATTATAGAGCAATCTTTCTAAAAATCCCAATTGCGGGGCTCCCCCCATAAATTCCACCTCCTAAACCTTGGCAATTCAAATTTTATCATTATGGACGCCAAAAAATGCACAGCCTAAAACCGTGCCTTTCCAGGCATGGCATCGGTATTGGCGTGCATTCGCTCGAAAATGATTCAGCTTTTAAAAAGAGCATTGCCTAAAAGGACGTGTTTCTCTGCAACGGCACAAACATCCCCTATGGACGCACACATGCAAAGCTATGCTCTATGGAGCCACCGATAAACGGCAACTCATCAGATTAACTAAGGGGATATGACAAAACCCCGAAAGGGTGATATTATAAAACCCCGAATGAAAAACCAATCAAGCATTATCTATCTAAAAACGCCATCACGCTATGCATACACATGCAGTGATACCAACGCTATAATAAATATATAGAAAAGCGCGACAAATGTCAAGCAGTTTGGCATTCGCGCGCTTATGATAATCATGTAATGTTTGTCAATATTCGTCTTTCTGCGCTTTATTCCTCCGGAGCCCCGTCATCCTCCGGCTCCGGCTCTCCAATGGGCGCAGATATTGCACCTGCATTCAGCTTCTGGCGAATTTTCAGTTCCACCTCATTCATTGTTTCAGGGTTATCCTTAAAGTACTGCTTCGCGTTTTCCCTGCCCTGGCCTATTCTTGTACCATTGTAGGAATACCAGGAGCCGGACTTCTGGACGATTTCATGGGTCACACCAAGATCCAGGCAGGAGCCCGGCTTTGAAATCCCCTCACCGTAGACGATGTCAAACTCGGCAGTTCTAAAAGGCGGGGCCACTTTGTTTTTCACGACCTTCACCTTGGTGCGGTTACCGACAACTTCCGTCCCATTCTTGATCTGCTCGCCCCTGCGAATATCCAGGCGCACAGAGGAGTAGAACTTCAAGGCCCGCCCGCCGCTGGTGGTCTCGGGGCTTCCAAACATGACACCCACCTTTTCGCGAAGCTGGTTGGTGAAAACAATTGTGCATTCAGTTTTGTTCACTATGCCTGCCAGCTTTCTCAGCGCCTGGGACATCATCCTCGCCTGAAGGCCCACATGGGTGTCGCCCATTTCGCCGTCCAGCTCAGCTCTTGGCACCAGCGCCGCCACCGAGTCGATGACAATCATGTCCACAGCGTTTGAGCGCACCAGCGCCTCAGCAATGTTCAAGGCGTCCTCCCCCGTATCCGGCTGGGAAACATACAGCTCGTCGATGTCAACGCCCAGCTTTCTTGCATAGACCGGGTCCAGTGCGTGCTCGGCGTCGATGAAGGCCGTCGTTCCCCCCTCCTTTTGACATTCTGCGATAATATGCAAAGTCAGCGTGGTCTTTCCGGAGGACTCCGGCCCATATATCTCGATAATTCTGCCCTTGGGAATGCCGCCCACGCCAAGGGCGATGTCCAGCTCCAGGCAGCCGGTGGGCAAAACGTTCACCTGCTGGTGTTCGTTGGAGCCAAGCTTCATCACCGAGCCAGCCCCATACTTTTTGTCTATAGCTGCAAGCGCCTGTTCCAGCGCCTTTTTCCTTCCTTCCAACTGCTTTGCATCCGCCATATCAGACGCCCCTCCGCTTTCCTTTTTTATTTCTTTCTTGCCACTAAGCATATTGCCCCGCAAAAGTCGGAGCAATATGGATTTCTATTGCGTTTCAACGCCTGGCCTAGGGTTTTATCAGACCCGCAGCGATATTCACACAGCGCTGGTGCTGCGAGCATGTCGACGCTGTGCCGTGGGTGCGGCTGCCTTTAAAATGCAGGCAGACCTGCTGGTACATATCGTTGTTGGGTATGGTCTCGTAGCCGTGGGGCATTCCGTTGACGCTGCCGGCATACCAGCGGCTGTTGAGCCTGACCAAAACCGGCCGTCTCGTCCAGGACCACTTGCCGCCGTAGGTGGACTTCATCGTGGCGGTGTCCTCCTTGGTGGCGGGCTCAAAGTCCACATGGTTGTAGCCGCCCACCATAATGGCATAATAAGTCTTTCCGGTGTAGAAGTCCATTATCCTGAACTTGCTGCCACGTTTGAGTATCTTCTTAGCCTCCGACCATTCGATTATCCTGCCATACATTCCTGCTTTGGGCGTGGGCGATGGCGAGGGCGTGGGCTGGCGGGAACTTCCGCTGCCGCTTATGCGTTTTGCCTCGTTTTCAAACAGCAGCTCGGCAGTCTTTCCCCCCACAACGCCGTCCGGGGAAAGGCCGTTGCCCTTTTGAAATTCGACGACTGCGTTCTTGGTCACCGAGCCAAACTGGCCTGTGATCTTGTAAGGATAATAACCCAGATCCCTCAGGCGAAGCTGAAGCAAAAGCACATTGTCACCCGTGTCATCCAGCTTGATTATAAGGCCGGAATAATCGCTTTCCGCCAGGGCATGAACAGTCAAGCCCGTCGAGAAAACCAAGACCAGCAACAGGCATATTATCTTTTTACCAAATAAAAGCAACCTTTTCATAGCAATATAATTATACTACCAAAGATTGCTTTTGTAAATACATTTTGTGCCTTCACAGACAATTATGCGAACATCAGTTCATCACGGCCACCCGGGGGATCGCATAGCCTTGGGCATGTTCGCAAATGGAGCAGATAAGCCTGGGCTCCCTGGGCCAAAGAGGGGCGCATCCGCCTTCTGTTTTGAGCCAGCCCGAAGGTTCTTAAGAGTTCGCTGAATTCAAAGGAATGGCCTGCGCTCATACTTATGTTTGTGGGCGTACATTTCCTCCCGCCCGCAATCTCTTGTTTGAATTATTGAACTTGCCCTGATATATTCCCCATATCAACCTCTTGGCCTATACATTTCGCCAAAAATTTGGTAGAATATATAGGATAATAGTTTAAAAATAATATGTTTTTACACAAACGAAAGGAGAATATCATGCAATACGAAAAAAGGCTTGTGGGCGATTTCCCGAAGATCGGCATAAGGCCCACCATTGACGGCCGGCGCAGAGGCATTCGAGAATCACTTGAGGACCAGACCATGAACATGGCCAAGGCCGCCGCCAAGCTGATTACCGAAAACCTGAAATATCCCAACGGCAAACCCGTGGAAGTTGTTATCGCCGACACCACAATCGGCGGTGTACGCGAAGCCGCCATGTGCCAGGCAAAGTTTGAGAAGGAAAACGTGGGCGTGACCCTCACAGTCACCCCCTGCTGGTGTTATGGCACTGAAACTACCGACATGGACCCCCACACCATAAAGGCTGTCTGGGGCTTTAACGGAACCGAGCGCCCCGGCGCGGTTTATCTGGCCGCCGCCATGAGCGCCTACACTCAAAAGGGCCTGCCCGCCTTCTCGATATACGGCCGCGATGTCCAGGACGCCGGAACCACTGAGGTGCCCGCAGACGTAAGAGAGAAGATTCTGCTGTTCGCAAAGGCAGGAATCGCCGCTGCATCCATGCGCGGGAACAGCTATTTGCAGATAGGCTCCGTTTGCATGGGAATCGCCGGCTCCATTTTGAACCAGGACTTTTTGCAGGAGTACTTAGGCATGAGAAGCGAGTCTGTGGACGAGACGGAGATCCTCCGCCGCATAGACCAGGGCATATATGATCCCGACGAGTTTGAAAAGGCCTATGCATGGGTCAGGGAAAACTGCAAGGAGGGCTTCGACAAGAATCCTGTTGACATGCGGTTTACCGCCGAGGAAAAGGACGAGCAATGGAAGTTCGTCGTCAAATGCATGATGATAATCCGCGATCTGATGATAGGCAACCCGAAGCTGGCTGAAATGGGCTTCATCGAGGAAAGCTGCGGCCGCAATGCCATCGCAGCCGGTGTCCAGGGCCAGCGCCAGTGGACAGACTTTAAGCCCAACTTTGACTTTGCCGAGGCCATGCTCTGCTCCCAGTTTGACTGGAACGGACTGCGGCAAGCCTTTGTCGTTGCGACTGAAAATGACACCCTCAACGGCATCACAATGCTCTTTGAGCATCTTCTGACAGGAAAGCCCGGCATATTCGCCGACGTGCGCACATACTGGAGCCCCGAGGCTGTCTTGCGCGTGACTGGCAAGGAACTCACCGGCGACGCGAAAAACGGTATTATCCATCTGATCAACAGCGGGGCCGCTTCCCTGGACGGCACCGGCGCTGTGGTGGGTGATGACGGAAGGCCTGCAATAAAGCCCTTCTACGAGATGACTGAAGCTGAGGCAAAGGCCTGCCTTGATAGCTGCGACTGGTGCCCAGCCGACCAGTTCTACTTTAGAGGCGGCGGCTTCTCCAGCCATTATTCCAGCGGCACAAAGGGCGGCATGCCGATGACTTTGGCGCGGATAAACCTGGTAAAGGGCCTGGGGCCTGTTCTGCAGATCGCTGAGGGTGTCAGCTGCGAGTTGGACGAGGATACGTACAAGGCCATCGACATGCGCACCGACCCCACCTGGCCCACCACATGGTTTGCGCCAAGGCTCACTGGAAAGGGCTCTTTCAAGGATGTCTATTCTGTGATGGCAAACTGGGGCGCAAATCATGGCGCTTTCGTCCACGGCCACATCGGAGCGGAGCTCATCACAATGGCATCCATGCTGCGCATACCCGTATCAATGCACAATGTCTGTGAAGATGATATCTACCGCCCCCATAGCTGGGCTTCCTTCGGCACGGATGACCTGGAAGCGGCGGACTACAGAGCCTGCGCCGCCTATGGCCCACTCTACTGATATCAGCCAGCATTCGATATGAAAACGTGGAGGTAGAAATATGAAATTTGGAATCTGTTGCGGCATAGAAAATGCCGCCCTCGTCAAAGAAATGGGCTATGATTATTTTGAGTGCACCTTTTCAGGCGTCGGCAATATGACGGACGAGGATTTTGAAGCTTTCAAGAACAAAGTGTTTGAGCTGGACTTCTACCCCGAAGCGATGAACGTGATGCTTCCCGGTACATTTAGGCTCACAGGCGAGGAGGCCGATCTGGCCCCCGTCATCCCATTTCTGGAAAAAGCCTTCGCAAGGGCCGCCCAGGTTAAAACCGAGGTGGTGGTGTTCGGAAGCGGCGGCGCAAGGAATGTGCCCTCTGGCTTTGAAAAATCAAAAGCTTGGGATCAGCTTGTGGAGTATTTGAACATCGCGGGGGACATCGCCGCGAAGAACGGAATCAACATCGCCATCGAACCGCTGCGCTTTGGCGAGAGCAATATCGTGAACCTTGTGGCGGAAGGGGCATATCTGGCGGCGAGGGTTAACAAGCCCTCCGTTCGCTGCCTGGCGGATTATTACCATGTGGCCATGAACGAAGAAAGCTGCGAGGGAATACCCGCTTTCGGCCACAGGCTTGAGCATTGCCACATCGCCAGGAAGGAAGGGCGCGCCTATCCCCTTCCCACAGACGATCAGGACTATACGCCGTTTTTCAGCGCCCTTAAGGCCGCGGGCTACGACAAGCGACTGAGCGTTGAGGGAACGGCCCAGAACGGCATCGATCAGGACGGACCCAAGTCCCTTAAGCTGATGAAGGAGCTAGTCAGCAGTCTATAACATCGCCGGCGGGCCCCACCCGCCCACGCAAAAAAGGATGTCCTCTTCGGACATCCTTTTTTGCTCCCAAGCGCCTTTGCGCAGGCAAGAAGCGTTGTCTTACAGGCCTTTGCGCCCAACGTAGATTGCGTGGCCGCTGGTCTCGACGATTGCGGGATCCGCCGCCGTGCTGTTTATCAGCTCAACTATTTTATCATATAATAGCCCATCATTTTTTAGAGTTCCATAGAGTTTTTCTTCCCTGTTATAGCCAATGCCCCTGACGGAACGAAGCAGCAGCTTTTCAAAGCCTGCCCCGGCAAACAGGGCGTCGACCTCAGTAGCGCGCGGATAATACCCCTCCTGAAAGCCTCTTTTCGCATTGTTTTTGAACTCGCCGGCGACAAAAACACCGGACAGGGTTTCAGCGTCTGCCTGATCGGGAAAATGCATTGCGCGGCTAATGGCGCCGGCCAGCCCAGACAAGTACGGGATGAAGTTTGCGAAAACAAGACCGCCCGGCCTTAGCACGCGAAAAATTTCGGCAACGCAACTTCTGCGCTCGCCTTCTTCCAGCAGATGATACAGCGGCCCGAAAAGTATCACTGCGTCGAAGCTCCCGCTTTCATAGAGGCTTATATCAATGGCGTTTACATTGTCGATGCCCTGAAGCGAAGGAATGCTGTTTTCGGCAATGTATCGCCTCGCCTGTTCAAGAAGCCTCGGGGACAGATCCGCAAGGGTGACTCGAAAGCCCCTTTTCGCAAGCTCGATCGAATATCTGCCCGCACCGCCGCCCAAATCCAGAACCTTATCGGCTTTGCCCAAAAGCCCAAGGATGATGTCCATGGAAATATCAAACTCCAAGCGGCCTTCCGGCTTTTCCAGCCTGTGCTGCTCGTCAAAGACGCGGTAATACGCCTTGATCCTTTCAAAGTCAGTCATGCCTACATCTCCTTTTAACCCTCGCCCACGGTTTCAGCAGACGATTTGCGTGCATACCAGCGGCAGTTTCTACAAGGAGTTGCTCTTAAGCAGGGTGCGGGCTGCGCCTTGTCTTTAACTAAGAATACTTTTCCGCCGCTTCCTTGG
>JBNRMR010000134.1:0-3165 GCA_050309705.1 Christensenellales bacterium
ATTAGTATTAGATAAAAAATCTATAAAAGATATGTTCAGGAGGAAGTAATATGAAAAAGCTAAGGGAAAACTGCAAGTATGCGTTGATCGTTCCATCCAGCATGGGCATTCGCATTTGCCCGCCGGAGGGACAACCTGTGCACATCAGCAAGAAATACGATCTGCAGGTTACCAGCGCTGAAACAAACGTGCTGAGCGTGGCATCCTTTTTGGGCCTGCCCACCAAGGTTCTTACAACCTTTGTGAAGGGTAGCCCAATTGCGCAGCTTATTAAAAGCGAGCTTCGTGCAAGAAATATTGACTACGAAGGAAAAGAAGTGGATGCAGGCGGCCCCTGGGGATATCGTCACCAGATAAACATTGCAGACAGGGGATACGGCGTCAGAGGCCAGCGGGTCTGGAACGATAGGGCCGGCGAGGTTGGTCGCACTCTTAACATAAAAGATTTTGACCTTGAGCGGATTTTCGGCGAGGAGGGCTGCCAGATACTGCACCTTTCAGGCCTTATCACCGCTCTTTCACCCGAAACCAGCACCTTCTGCCTGGAGCTTGCAAGGGCCGCAAAGAAGTATGGAACCCTTATCTCCTTCGACCTTAACCACCGCGCTTCCTTCTGGGAAGGCAGGGAAGAGGAGCTGAGCGCGATATTCAAGGAGATTGCCGGGATTACAGATATCCTCATCGGCAACGAGGAAGACTATCAGTTGGCCTTGGGCATCGCAGGCCCCGAAGCCGGCGGCAAGGACATCGGCTCCCAGATAGAAAGCTTCAAGGGAATGATCGCCAACGTCAAGGCGGCATATCCGAACGTGAGCGTATTTGCAAACACTCTGCGCCAGGTAATCAGCGTCAATGCCCACCTTTGGGGCGCGCTTTCGCTGGTGGGCGACGAGTGGAACGTGGTGGAACCCCGCGAAATCCCCGTTCT
The DNA here is from genome assembly GCA_050309705.1 of Christensenellales bacterium. Taxonomy (GTDB): domain Bacteria; phylum Bacillota; class Clostridia; order Christensenellales; family UBA1750; genus JBNRMR01. The sequence continues at coordinate 929 of JBNRMR010000134.1, forward strand.
GGACCGCATTGGCGGCGGCGACGCCTTCGTGAGCGGCTTCCTCTACTCCATCCTCAAGGGCTGGGAGCCCGAAAAGTGGCTCCAGTTTGCATGGGCCAGCGGCGCTCTGGTCACCTCGTTCCTGACCGACTATGTGCAACCGGCGGACGAGGATCAGATCTGGAATGTCTGGAAGGGCAACGCCAGAGTTCAAAGGTAGTTTTTGCAGCCTGAAAAACGCAGCATAAATCGAATAAAAGCCGACCGGAAATGATAAATGCTTCTTTTCGGTCGGCTTTTTTATAGGAAAAAAGGGGATGACTCGACGGAGTTTGTTATATGCAAAGCTGTGCCGGAGGGCGCCTGCGAATATACTGCTTGCCATGTTTCCCCCTGGCGCTCGGCCTACAGGGGAATAGTGTCGGATGACGACAGAGAGAAGGCGGGCGAGGTCTGCGCGACATGTCTGCTGGAAATTTTAGTGCAAGGGTTTAGGGCGAAGGATGATGAACTTTGCCAAGGAGCGGTTAAAGGAAAAGGGCTTTACCGAGGTGGTGCTGTGGGTGCTGGAGGAGAACCACCGCACTGCCCTCAAGTTCCCGCCAAAGGGTATCCCCTTTGTAATCCCATTATTCATGGGGCGCTGCCCCAAACCCCGCAAGCTTTTGAAAAAGCTTGGTCAAAACTTTAAATATTGCGATGAAGGGTCAAGGTGTATTCTTGGCGCGTATTAAGCTGCGCCCTTTCACCTGGCGGAGGATAATTCGTTATAAGGGGTCAAGGGGACGGGTTCCCTTGCGGGGCGCGGGGCAGAGCCCCGCATCATCCCCCTAAGCGATTAGGCCTTATTAAAAAGAGGGGTGGAGAGGTAGCGCTCGCCGGTGTCGGGCAGCAGCACCACGATGTTTTTTCCCGCGAATTCAGGCCGCAGAGCCACCTGTGTGGCCGCATGCAGCGCCGCGCCGGAGGAAATGCCCACCAGCAAGCCTTCCTTTACAGCCACCAGACGGGAGGTTTCAAAGGCGTCCTCATTTTTCACCTGAATGATCTCATCAACCACGCTGCTGTCGTACACCTTGGGTACAAAGCCGGCGCCAATGCCTTGAATTTTGTGTGGGCCGGGATTGCCGCCGGAAAGGACGGGAGAATCCTCGGGTTCAACAGCAATGATCTTCACATTGGGGTTTCTCTCTTTAAGAGCCTTACCAACGCCCGTGATGGTGCCCCCGGTGCCCACGCCGCCAATAAACACGTCCACATCATGGCCGGTATCCTCCCAAATTTCAAGAGCGGTGGTTTCACGGTGGATTTTAGGGTTTGCGGGGTTGTCAAACTGCTGGGGGATGAAGGCCGCTGGCAAAGCCGCTGCCAGTTCCTCCGCCTTGCGGATTGCGCCCTTCATGCCTTCGCTTCCCGGGGTTAGCAAAAGCTCCGCGCCCAGGGCTGAAACCAGGACTCTGCGCTCCACGCTCATGGTTTCAGGCATGACCAGCACCAGCTTGTAGCCCTTTGCAGCCGCCACAAAAGCCAGCCCAACGCCGGTATTGCCGCTTGTGGGCTCTATTATGACGGTATCCTTTGTAATAAGGCCAGCCTTTTCCGCTTCATCTATCATGGCATAGGCAATGCGGTCTTTAACGCTGCCCAGCGGGTTGAAATATTCCAGTTTGGCAATCAAGTTCGCCACAACGCCTTTTTCAGCTGCGTAGTTGTTCAGTTTAAGAAGTGGGGTGTGACCGATTAGGTCGGTGATGCTTTGTGCTATCTTTGTCATGGGAAGACCCCCTTAAGGTTAATGCATATCATGCAGATATGTTTTATATGTTATAGTATATGCCCCGATCCTATAATTGTCAAGACCAATTACAAGAACTATTGGAAAAGTCCCAAGAAAAGGACGGCCTTTTATCCAAACGCGCTCTTCAGCCGCTCAAGAGCCTCCAAGAGCACTGCCTGTGGACAGGCAATGTTAACGCGCTGAAAGCCCTCACCCTCGGGGCCAAAAAGAGAGCCGCTGTTCAGCCACAGCTTCGCCTCACGGGTGATTTTCAAGTCCAGCTCTTTCGGGGATAAGCCATAGGCGGAAAAGTCAAGCCAGACCAGATATGTGCCCTGGGTTTCAACCATATGGATTGTGGGCAGATTTTCCGCAAGGAAGCCCCTGGTGAACGCTATGTTCTGCGCAAGATATGCGTTCAGTTGTTTCAGCCACTCGCCGCCATTCTCATAGGCACTTTTGCAGGCGAAAAGACCAAGAG
>JBNRMR010000135.1:0-18120 GCA_050309705.1 Christensenellales bacterium
TCATAAATATTACTGTTGTTCAAATAAAATAAAGGCCCAAATTCGCTTTATTCAAACAGTTTTTGACCAAAATCAGCCCTTATTTCCCCACGCTCGCTTCGTTTTCATTTGTATATTGTCCGCGCGTTTTCTGGCAACGCCCAGCAATATTTTCCACGCGAAAAGCGCTGTCTTTTCCCCGCCGGCGATGACCGGCATTAATGCCGTTTTAAAGCGGCGCTCTGTTGCTTTTTTCGCACACCAATGTTATAATATCCGTTAACTTATTTAGGAGGCGATTGACATGGCGTTCTACTATGACAAAACGTCGCACACCTTCAGCGAGTACCTGCTGGTCCCCGGATATTCCTCCGCCCAGTGCGTGCCAGGCAATGTGACGCTGAAGACCCCCGTCACAAAATTCAAAAAGGGAGAGCAACCATCCCTGTCCATGAATATCCCGTTGGTCTCTGCCATGATGCAATCTGTCTCCGATGACAAAATGGCGATTGCTCTTGCAAGAGAGGGCGGGATTTCGTTTATCTACGGCTCCCAGTCCATAGAAAGCCAGGCAGAGATGGTGGGTAGAGTCAAAAGCTACAAGGCGGGCTTTGTTGCCAGCGATTCTAACATCCGCCCCGACCAGACCCTCAAGGATATAATTGATCTGAAGGCCAGAACCGGCCATTCCACCGTCGCTGTCACAGAGGATGGCACCGCTTCAGGAAAATTTTTGGGCATAGTCACCAGCAGAGACTATAGAATAAGCCGCATGGGGCCGGACACAAAGGTCAGTTCATTCATGACCCCCCTTGAAAAGATCGTCTACGCCCATGAGGGTGTGAGCCTCAGCGAAGCAAACGATATCATATGGGATCATAAAATTAACGCACTGCCCATAATTGACGAAAACCAGCGCCTTGTGGCCTTTGTTTTCAGGAAGGACTATGACGCCCACAAGGAGAACCCCCTTGAGTTGCTGGACGCCTCCAAGCGCTATGTTGTGGGCGCGGGCATAAACACCAGAGACTACGAGCAGCGCGTTCCCGCCCTGGTTGAAGCCGGCGCGGACCTTCTGTGCATCGATTCCTCAGAGGGCTTCACCGAGTGGCAAAAGCGCACGCTGGAGTTCATCCGCGGCAAATATGGCGACACCGTGAAAGTGGGCGCGGGCAATGTGGTGGACAAAGACGGCTTCCGCTTCCTGGCCGATTGCGGCGCGGACTTCATCAAGGTCGGCATCGGCGGGGGGGCCATCTGCATCACCCGCGAGGCCAAGGGCATCGGCCGCGGCCAGGCCACCGCCGTTATAGAGGTGGCAAAGGCCAGGGACGAATACTTTGAGGAAACCGGCGTGTACATCCCCATCTGCTCCGATGGCGGCATCGTCTATGACTACCACATGACATTGGCGCTGGCCATGGGCGCAGACTTTTGCATGATGGGCCGCTACTTTGCCCGCTTCGATGAAAGCCCCTCCAACCGGGTGATGATCAACGGCAGCTACATGAAGGAATACTGGGGCGAAGGCTCCGCCAGAGCCAGAAACTGGCAGCGCTATGACATGGGCGGCGAGGGCAAGCTCTCCTTCGAGGAAGGCGTGGACTCCTATGTGCCCTATGCCGGCAGCCTGCGGGACAACCTGGCACTAACCCTCAGCAAGATCAAGTCCACCATGTGCAACTGCGGCGCCCTGAGCATAAAAGAGCTTCAGGAAAACGCCAAGTTGACACTGGTATCCTCCGTCAGCATCGTGGAAGGCGGCGCCCATGACGTCCTGCTGAAGGACTCCATTTCAGCCCCTGTTCGCTAACCTCCATGAAAATTGAACTGTATTGGGAGAATAATGAATGAACAAATATGAAGAAGCCATGGCTCTGCTTGACAAAAAGCTGGGAAACAAGGACGGCCTGATCTCCCTTTCCACAATCGCCCTGGAACCTGGTGCGAACGGCGAAATCCGCCCTGACGCCCGCATCGTGGATGCCTATTATGAGGATGGCGCCTTTTACACCGTCACCTATGCAACCTCAAAAAAAATGAGACAGATTGCCCAAAACCCCCAGGTGGCCGTTTGCATCATTGTTGAAAATTTCACGGCCGAAGGCATCGGCGAAAACCTGGGCTGGGTGTGCGACGAGAAGAACGTTGAAATTATGGCAAAGCTCCGCACAATTTTTGCCGCCTGGTACAATGAAGCCAACAATGACGAAGACCCCAACACATGTCTGCTCCGCGTTCGCCTGACAAAAGGCCTGTGGAATGACGCTCACAAGGGAATCAAAAATGAGATTGACTTTATGGGCAAAACAGCAAATTAAGCAGCGTCTTTTTTCTTAATCCAAACGTTTACAGAAAGAAGCCTCCCAAACAGGAGGTTTCTTTTTTAACATCAATCATTCCCTTATCAGCCTGCCGAGATTGTCGAGATCCTCCTGGTAGACCTCACGGAGGGACCTGTTATATATGACCGCCGCCGGATGATAGAGGGGAAACAGATGGGCGCCCATGGCTCCGCCGGGGTAGAGCTTCCCGTGAAGTTCGCCAATCACCGCGCTTTTGTTGTCAGAAACTGCCTTGAGCGCCACATTCCCCAGCGTGATGATGTATTTCGGCTCGATGATCTCCATCTCCTTTTGCAGCCATGACCGAAAAAGGGCGATCTCCTCCCGGTTGGGGGCGCGGTTAACAGTCCTTCCTGCTTTGGATATGGCAGTCGGGCGCAGCTTCACCACATTGGTAATGTATAAATCTTCCCTGCGGATGCCGGTTTTCTCCAGGAACTCGTCCAAAACCTTGCCGGCCTTTCCAACGAATGGCTTACCCTGAAGGGCCTCCTGTTCGCCCGGGGCCTCGCCTATCAGGACAATGCGCGCCCTGGGATCGCCGCCGCCGAATACTATCTTCTTTTTTTCCGGAGCATATATCATATCAAAATGCTCAAGCATTTGAGCATTGTGCTTTGCCATCCTCTGTCTTTTGCTCATTATGAAATCACGCCCCTGTGTCGGTATTTATGCCAAGCTCTTTTATCTTATCCCGTATGGATTTGAAATCCGCCCAGGCGAACTTTTTTTGTGTAGGATCGCGCAGAAGGAATGAGGGATGAAAGGTGGCTATCATATGATATCCCCGCCGCTCATGCCATATACCACGGTCGCGGGTTATGCGGACATCCGGCGAAAGAGTGTACTTCGCCGCAGTCGCACCCAGAATGACGATTATCTGCGGTTTGATCAGCTTCACCTGCGCCCTAAGATAGCCCATGCAGGCCTGCGCCTCCTCTGGATTTGGCGCTCTGTTGCCCGGCGGACGGCATTTTACGATGTTTGCGATATAGGCGTTTTGCCGGCTGAGGTTGATTGAAGCCATCATTCTGTCCAGCAGCTGCCCTGCAGGGCCCACGAAGGGCAGTCCCTGAAAATCCTCCTCCGCGCCGGGGCCTTCACCGATGAACATTATCCGTGCGCTTTGGTTGCCATCGCCAACGACCACGTTGTTTCGGCCACGGCAAAGACCGCACCTGGTGCATTTTTCAGCCTCTTTGTACAAAGCTTCCCATGCCGCTTCCACTTTATCACCCTCTTTATGACAGTATATCATAAAGAGCGTAATTTTTCTTTGTGTTTTTGCACAGAATATGATAAAATGTAAAACGGTATATTGCTTTACACGGTTATCCCCTAACACATTTTAGAAGAAAAACTTTGGAGCCTTCAGTGAAAAAAATAGCTGTCTTTTTTAAAAAATATGGCACTTGGGCCCTTCTGGCAATCAACTTTGCCATAATGGCTTACATTATATCCAACGATCCTGATTTCAGCGAAGGCTTTCGCACACTGGAAAGCCTTTCGTTTGGCTTTGTGGCTCTTTGCTTTGTCGTATTTTCTATGACATATTTTGGCGAAGGCGCTCAGCTTTATTTTATAATCAGGATGCTTGGAGGAAAACTCTCGCTGTACAGAAGCGTTAGGGCGGTCATCATTGAGCGCTATTATAACGCCATAACCCCCACAAATATCGGCGGACAACCCGCCCTTATCATGTATCTTATGGCAAGCAACCTTTCGGGCACCCTTTCCGCGTCGGCCATGAGCATCCGGTTTATAATGTATCAGGTGACCATTTGCTTTTTCCTGGCGCTGATGTTCATTTTCATGCCCCTTTTAAACCTTACCATCAGCCCGCTGATATTCACCGCCTTGGTGATAGGCGCTGTTTTCTCTTTGGCCATGCCGCTGATATTGCTCCTTTGCGCCCTCTGGCCCAGGGTCACATACCGGTCCATTGGTTGGCTTTGCCGCATGGGCAAAAAGCTGCGCCTCCTGAAGGACAGCGACCTTGTTTACGCCAAAACCGTTGATATGCTGAACCATTACAGCCAGAGCATGCGCATGATCAATCTAAAATATACTTTTATCGTCGTTTTCTTTGCCATTGTTCAGTTCTTTGCGGCCATGAGCGTCCCATTCTTCGTCTGCTTTGCCTGCGCGGTGAACATAAACTACATACAAAGCGTCGCCTATACCACCGTGCTTTACACCGCCGTCAGCTACATGCCCACCCCAGGCGCCACAGGCATCGCCGAGGGAGTGTTCTATTCTCTGTTCAGCGGCATCATTCCCGGCACCTTCATAATGGTGGCGCTGCTTTTGTGGCGGGTAGCGTCATACTATTTGACGGTGGTTTTGGGCTTCATCGAGTCCGGTGCGGGAGCGATAGAGTCCTACTTTAAGCGCCGCGGAAAGAGAGTGCGGGCTTGAAATCGTTCAACATAATTATAGTTTTGCATAGCAGCGATGAAAAGGTCCTCATGTGTCTGCGCTCAAAAGAGCCATATCTGGGCCTTTATAACATGGTGGGCGGCAAGTTGGAGCCGGGCGAAACCCCTTTGGACGGCGCTTACCGGGAGCTTGTTGAAGAAACCGGCATTGCCCGGGAAAACATCACTCTTTTGCATCTGCTGGATTTTTACTATCCCGTGGATGACTGCGAGGTGAAGGTTTACGCAGGCAGGCTCAGGAGCGAAACCATGCTCAAGGAGGAGGCTCACAGCCTTTTCTGGATGGACATCCCCGGGACTGACTTTTTCAGCATGGAAAAGTTTGCCGGCGAGGGGAACATCGGCCATATGATGGAGCATGTACGGCTTCACCGCAGCAGGATCGACGCTTTGATGCAAGAGGAACCATAATATGAATAAATATGCAATTTTAATGCACCCTGGGCAGAGCCGGGTGTTCTTCGACCAGTCAAAGGCCATGTCCTTGGCGGAGCTGGAGCTTTGCTGCGCTCGAATGGATTCAAGCTGCCAGAGCATCGTGCAAAAAAGCATAGCCGGAGTGGACTATCTTTGCTTTGCCGCCGAAAAACCCCTTTCGTCAAAGGATATCGACCTGCTCTCACGCCTTTCCTTTTTCTACGCACTTTTTGAAATGCATACCAAAGACGAAGCGATATTTATGCTGCCAGTCTCGCCCTCCGGCTTTGAGCGCTTTGGGGTAAATATTGCTGGAATGCTTAAATACTCAGGAAAGACCAACGAAACCTTTACCCGGATGATGATCAACGCCGCCATCTTTTCCAGCGATTTTCAGCATGACACATGCCCTGCCATAAGGCTCCTGGACCCGGTTTGCGGCAAGGGCACCACTCTGTTTGACGGCGCCTACTGTGGCTACGATGTCTACGGCGCGGAGGTGGCGGAAAAGGTGGTGAGCGAGGCCGCCGTTTTCTTCCGCAAGTTTCTGGAAAGCGAAAGGCTTAAGCACAATTTGCAAAGGCAGCGCCAGAGCGGGCCGAACAGATCATACAGCGCGAATGTATATAAATTCACATATGCCAGGAGCAAGGATGAAATGAAATCCCCCGGCGCAGCGAGGGAACTTTCGCTGGTGGCGGGAAACTCGATGCACCTTTCCTCCTTCTTTGGCAAAAACTTTGCCCATGTTATCGTCGGCGACCTGCCCTACGGTGTTGCCCACGGCAATGTTTCCGGCGCACAGCAAAGCGCAAAAACCCGAAACCCAAAGGAGCTCTTGAAAAGCTGTCTGCCATCCTGGCGCGATACATTGAAAAGAGGCGGGGTAATCGCCCTTTCGTGGAATGTTTTTTTGATATCGAAGCAGGAGATAGCTGAGGTTTTGCAGACAAACGGCCTCACCGTTTTGGCCGGCGGTCCGTATGATAAATTTGAGCACAGGGTGGATCAGGCCATCAAGCGGGACATTATGTTGGCCAAAAAGGTTTAGGCGATTTTGCCCGCCCCTTGACAAAGCCGCCGGAAGCGTGTATCATACCTAAACAAGCGAATATCCCTAAAGGCAATGATGGGAAGAGTAATTTGAAATGGTAGCTTAAGAGAGCCGCAGCAAGGTGAGAGCGCGGCGCGGATTTTCGAATGAAGAACAGCCCGGAGCCGCCACCCGAAAGCAAAACCCAATGCTGGGAGCGAGTAGGCCTGGACGCAGCGGAGCGTTACAGCCGTCAGGCATGATGTATGCATTTGCACCGTGCCGCAGAGGAGAGCCTTCCAGTCTTTCCATTTTTAACAATGGCAAATCAAAATGAAAGACTGCGGCTAAGTTGGGTGGTACCGCGCAGGTTTTTATTTTAACCATATGAACCTTTCGTCCCTTGATGGACGAAGGGTTTTTTGTTTTTCATTTTTCCAGAAAGGGGTTAGCCTAATGAAAAGAACCAAGTATTGCGGCAATTTCCGACAGGAGGACATCGGCAGGGCAGTCACCGCCTGCGGCTGGCTGCGAAACAGGCGCGACATGGGCGGCGTAATATTCATTGACCTGAGTGACCGCGAGGGTGAATTGCAGGTTGTGTTCGACCTCTCGCAGATAGGTGAAAAGGGTTTTGTGCAGATTGAAAGGCTCAGACTGCAGTCTGTGATCGCGGTGAGCGGCATCATCCGCCTGAGAGACCCGGATACGGTGAACGCAAGGCTTGAAACCGGAAATATTGAGCTGCTGGCACATGAGCTTAAAGTGCTCTCCACAGCCTCTCCCTTGCCCTTTCCTTTGGACGATGGGGGCCAGACCGGCGAAGAGGCGAGGCTGAAATACCGCTATCTGGATCTGCGAAGGCCGGCCATGCAGCATGCGCTGAAATTCCGCCATGCAGTGCAAAGAGCAGCACAGAGCTTTCTGAACAACAAGGATTTCACATTCGTGGAAACGCCCACACTCACAAAGTCCACCCCCGAGGGCGCCAGAGATTACATCGTTCCCAGCCGCGTACACCCCGGCGAATACTACGCTTTGCCCCAGTCGCCTCAGATATTTAAACAACTGCTGATGGTGGGCGGCGTGGACAGATATTACCAGCTGGCAAGATGCTACCGTGACGAGGACCTGCGTTCAGACCGCCAACCCGAGTTCACCCAGCTGGATGTGGAGATGAGCTTCGCCGATCAGGAGGATGTGCTGTCCATTATGGAGGGCCTTGTGAAGCATGTTTTCAAAGAGACGCTGGGTGCATCTTTCCCTGAACCCTTCAGGCGCATCACATGGAGCCAGGCCATGGATATCTACGGCAGCGACAAGCCCGACACCCGCTTCGGCCTTGAAATCAGCGATATCACCCACATCGCCGAAAAGTCCTCCTTTGGCGTTTTCAAAGGCGCTGTGGCTGCTGGGGGTGTGGTCAGGGCCCTATGCATAAAGGGCGGAGCTGATTTGAGCCGGGCCGATATCGAGCTTCTGACCGAAAAAGCGGTGAGCCATGGCGCAAGGGGCATGGCCTGGATAATGCTGCGGGAAGGCGGCGAGGTTTATTCCATACTGTCAAAATACCTGACGCCAGACCAGATTGAGGGCATCAGAGCAAAGACAGGCGCAAAGGACGGTGACTTCATACTTTTTTGCGCAGACGAACTTGAGACTGTAAGAAGAGTCCTGGGCAGACTAAGGCTGGACATCGCCCATATGCGTGGCCTTGTCCCCAAAGAGGAGAGCGATCTTACAAAAAAGTTCAGATTTGTGATCGTCACGGACTTCCCGCAGTTCGAATATTCGCCCCTTGAAAGGCGCTGGACCGCCATGCACCACCCCTTCACAATGCCCCGGGAGGAGGACATCCCCTTCCTGCAAAGCCAGCCGGAGAAAGTGCGCGCCCAGGCATATGACATCATACTGAACGGGGTGGAGCTTGGAGGGGGCAGCATACGCATACACAGCGCCGACATTCAGCGGCAGATGTTCGAAGCCCTCGGCTTTTCGGCGGAGGATATTCAGGAGCGCTTTGGCTTCATGGTAAGCGCCTTTCAGTACGGCGCCCCTCCTCACGGCGGCTTTGCCCTTGGCTTTGACCGGCTGGTGATGCTGATGCTGGGCGCAAAGAGCCTGAGGGATGTGATCGCCTTCCCCAAGACGAAGGAGGCTGCCTGCCTTATGACCGAAGCCCCCGGACCTGTTGAGCAAAGGCAGCTGGAGGAGCTTAGGCTTTCTGGCCCCCGTGAAAACCGTGGCAGCATGGTGAAGAGAAAAAGCAAGGACGGCTTTGATGTTCAAAAAATTGCCGATCTTTCGATGCTGCTGATCCCAAGCGGTGGTGAAGAAGCCCTTTCCGCCGAGATGGATGAAATCATTCGCTTTGCCGGACAGATGGACAGCGCCACCGATGAAATACAGCCTGCTGCATTCCTGCAAAATGTTTACAGAGAGGACATAATCGTCCCCTCCCCCGGGCGGGAAACCATGCTTTCAAACGCTCCCACAAAAAACAAGCGCTTTGTGGTTGTGCCCAGGGTCATCGGCTGAGATGATAGGATGAATGAAATGAAAGATATCGTAAAAATGAGCCTAAGGGAGCTCTCCGGCAGCCTTCAAAGACGTGAGATTTCCTCCATCGAGGCCACCCGCGCATTTCTAGAGCAAATAGATGAAAAGGATGAGGGCATAGGGGCATTCATCACCCTTTGCAGGGAAGAAGCCTTGCTTCGGGCCCAGGCCGCCGATGATCTTCTAAAAAGCGGAAATGCTCCGCCTCTTGCCGGGGTGCCTTTCGCCATAAAGGATAATATCTGCACAAAAGGAGTTGCAACCACCTGCGCCTCCAGAATGCTTGAGGACTTTGTGCCTCCATATGACGCCACGGTGATTAAAAGGCTGAATGAACAAAGCGCGGTTATGCTGGGCAAGCTGAACATGGATGAATTTGGCATGGGAGCAACCAGTGAAACCAGCGCCTTTTTCCCGGTGCATAACCCCATAGACAAAGCACTCGTGCCCGGCGGCAGCTCAGGCGGCAGCGCGGCAGCGGTGGCGGCAAGCCTGGCAGCATTCACTTTGGGCACGGACACCGGCGGCTCCATCCGCCAGCCTGCGGCCTTCTGCGGCGTCACCGGCCTCAGGCCAACATATGGCGGCGTCTCCCGCTGGGGGCTCATCGCCTTCGCCTCATCCTTTGACCAGATCGGTCCCATGGCAAAAACGGCGGAGGATTGCGCCCTGGTGATGAACGCAATCGCCGGAAGGGATGCCCTTGACGCAACCTCCCGCGGTTACGCGTTTTCCGATTTCGCACAAGACATTGATGGCGGCGTTAAGGGGCTGAAAATTGCCCTGCCGGAGGAACTTTTGGGCCAGAATATCGACAGCGAAGTGAAGCAGTCCGTTTTGGGGGCCGCCGCGGCCTACGAAAGAATGGGCGCCATTGTGCAGAGCGTTTCCTCCGCCATCTTCAAGGACGCCCTGCCCGCCTATTATGTCATTTCCAGCGCGCAGGCCGCTTCCAATCTGGCCCGCTTTGACGCCGTCCGCTTTGGGCGCAGAGCTGAAAACTGCGAAAACCTTGATGATCTATATAAGAAAAGCCGCAGCGAGGGCTTTGGCAATGAGGTTCAGCGCAGAATAATGATGGGGAACTTTGCTCTCAGCAGCGGTTATTATGACGCTTACTACAAAAGAGCTCAGAATGTGCGCGCGCTCATAGCCCGCCAGCTGGATGATTTCTTTGAACGCTTTGATATCATATTGTGCCCCGCTGCGCCCTCGCCTCCCTATAAGCTGGGCGAAAAAAGAGAGCCCGTCCAGATGTATATGGGCGATATCTGCACCGTGCCGGCCAGCATCGCGGGGATACCGGCGCTGTCGCTGCCCTGCGGCAGTACGGAAAGCGGCCTGCCCATAGGCATGCAGCTCATGGGGAAAGCCTTCAGCGAGAGAACCCTTTTTCGCGCCGCCCGGGCCTTTGAGCGGCAGGCCAAGAAAGGAGAGAGCCATGGATAGGCAAAATAACCAAATCAGAAAAGAATATGAAATGGTCATAGGCGTGGAGGTGCATATTGAGCTTGCCACCGCCTCGAAGATATTCTGCGGCTGCCCCGTAGGCTCCCGCGCCGAGCCAAACACCAATGTTTGCCCGGTTTGCATGGGCCTTCCGGGAACTCTGCCCGTATTGAATGAAAAGGTGGTGGAGTATGCAATAAGGGCCGGCCTTAAGCTGAACTGCAATATCTCCGCCTTTTCAAAGATGGACCGCAAGAACTACTTCTACCCCGATCTTCCCAAGGCATACCAGATTTCACAGCTTGATCTTCCCCTTTGCGAAAACGGCTATGTTGACATAAGCGGCTCCTTTGGTGAAAAAAGGGTGGGGATTGCCAGGATTCACATCGAGGAGGACGCAGGCAAGCTGCTGCATGGCCAAAACGGAGAGACGATGATCGATCACAACCGCTGCGGTGTGCCGCTGATTGAGATCGTCTCCCGTCCGGGCATCCGCTCTGGCGAGGAGACGGTGGAGTACCTGCGCCGGCTTCGTCAGACCATTACGAAGGCTGGAGTCTCCCATTGCAAAATGAACGAGGGCCAGTTTAGATGTGATATCAACCTGTCGGTGCGGAAAACCGGCGAGGAAAAGCTGGGCACCCGCGTGGAGATGAAGAATCTGAACTCCTTCAGGCATGTTCGCCGGGCCATCGATTTCGAGTTTAGCCGCCAGGTGGAAGAGCTAATTTCAGGCAACGAGATAATCCAGGAAACCCGCCGCTTCGATGAAGCCTCCGGCAGGACGCTTTCTCTGCGCGAAAAAGAGGAAGCGGGCGACTACCGCTATTTCCCGGACCCAGACCTTCCGCCCATAATCATAACCGAGGATATGATCAAGCAGATAAAGGCCGCGCCACTCCCGCCTCTTGGCTGATTGCCCCAAAGCGTTCTTGGGTAATAAACCCCGTTTAGCCGCATAATCGGGCATATCCCACATGCGATGTTCATAGAATGGTACAAAACATGCTGGGGGGGCACGACTGTGAAGGACTATATTGAAGAACGTGTCTATGATATTGCAAACTATATACTGGAAACCGGCGCAACGGTGCGTCAGGTTGCGCAAGTTTTCAAGTATAGCAAGAGCACCGTTCATAAGGATGTCAGCGAGAGGCTGCCGCAACTGAATAAATCCCTGGCCTTACAGGTGCGCGCGGTTCTGGAAAAGAACAAGGCGGAGCGCCACATCCGGGGCGGCCAGGCAACGCTGAAAAAATACAGTGAAGCCGCCAACAAAAGATTCTGCTGATTTAGTCTTCCTTTCCTATGAAAAAGCCCGTCCATCGACAGGCTTTTTGTTTCATCCGCTTTTAGTGGCGCTTCATCTTTTATGAATGGTCTTGTACATGCCCGAACCGTGGGTGTCGTCAGGCCGCTGCCTGAACCCTAGCTTTTCATAGAAGCCTTCCTTCCCCTTTGCGGCCATAAGCGCCACGGAGGCAATACCCCCTTCATCCAAACTTCCCTCAATGAAGCTCAAAAGCCTCTCCGTAATCATTCTGCCTATGCCGCGGCCGTGGAAGCGCGGGTCCACGATTATGTCCTGAAGGTACCAGATAAGAGCGCCGTCCCCCACCAACCTGCCTATGGCCAGCACTTCGTCCCCGCAACGGGCCGTCACGGAAAAAAGGCTGTTTGCAATCGCCCTTTCCACCAAAGCTTTGGAGGGAGCATTCCAGCCCATCAGCCTTCTGAAGCGCTGAAGTTCATATGCTGTCAAATCATTTTCATGCAAAACAATGCCCTTTTCCATAGTCCACCCCTGAAATATGTTTGTTGTCCATTCTACTGCATGGTCGAATAAAAAGCAATAGGCTGCTGAATCTTTATTCACTTTCTGCGCATATATATGCACAGAAAAGGAAAGGGGCGCTTTCGCGCCTCTTTCCGGTTTTGTCTGCTTTTATTTGCTCACATAAACGGTGTCATGGGCCTGCATATCGAAGTGACCGCCTTCAAATGCGGGGTTAAGAGTGTTTGCGATGCGCAGTTTTGCGCATTCGATACTCTCCGGCAGCTCAAGGCTCCAGCAGTAGGGGTTCCAGGCCAAGACGCCCATGCTATTGCCGTTTACGATAAGCTCGGCGGCGTCCTCAAACGTCCATCCGCCGATGGATATATCGACCTTCTTGCCAGCGGCACCCTTTATTTCCGCAGTGATATCGTAGTCTATAACGCCGCTGTAGAAGGGCAGCCCGCCGTTTATCTTTTCGTTTACAGATCCGAAATCAACTCTTTTTCCCAGGCTCCACATGCCGTTTTCATGGCCCGCGGAGAAGTCCCCGGCGATGTAAAGCGGGTTTGTGATGCCGTCGTGGTCATACTTGCCGTCCACCTCCACGCGCAATGTGTTAACGCCCTTTTTGATTATGGCGCGTATATCGCAGCCCAGGTTTCCACGCTTATAAACATGCATTTTCTTAAGCTTTTGGCCAATTTCCCGGCCGTTTAAATAGAGCTTGAAATCGCCGTTGATGCTGCCGGGTTCCATGGCAAAATAGACATCGCCCTGTGCGTCATAGCGGAAGGAAGCCTCGTATGTAAGTTTCATTGCCGGGAACTCCAAGCGCTTAAGACAACCGAAGCCAGAGTTGTCAACGGCTCGAACGCTGCCGTCCATGCTGATTATCTGGTCTATGACGGGCATCGAATCCACACGAGCTTTATTGCCGCCAAGGTCAGCGTCCCAAAAGGCCATCCGCAAAAGGTTATGGTTTTTAAGCTCCAATCCGCGAATTTCATCAAGGCTAACATCAATCTTCACCTGGGCTTCGTCCTTCTTTTCAGCCTCCATACCGATGCAAAACACGATGGGCTCAAAGGGCGCATAGTCGGCGCTGAATTTTATCTTGCCATCCTCAAATGCGCTTTGGACAGCATATGCACTGCCTGTCACGGTGTTGACGGCCGCCACCGGCCTTGCATGTTCGCTCTCAAACCAGAGGTTGCAATAAAGCGGATCCTTATACATGTTTACCGTATAAATATAATCGAATCCATCCAGCGCGAATGCCGCCGCCAGCACGCTCTTTGCGTAATCGCCTCCTGAGGATATGCCGTATTTTACTGGAATTTCATTGATAACGGCTGCCACAAGATCGTCCGCTTTCTCATGATATATGAAGCTGGAAGCACCTATGCCCAGCTCGCCGCCGGTGGTGATATTCCTCTTGGGAATGCTTTCACAACAGTATATTTTCACGCCTGCATCCAGAAACTTCTTCACGCTGTCCGCACCGCTTTGCTCCAGGAAGCTCATTCCGGGAATTATCAGCACCTCGAACACATCGCCCTTGATGTGGATTTTGCCATTCTCCGCTTCGGCTTGAGCCAAAACGTCGGTATCGGCCACATAGTAGTCCACATGGCGGCTTGAAAGAGCCCTTTGCACCCTTGTGAGCCTGGTGCTCTTGGGGCGGCGGTGCTGGCTTTCTTCCTTGTCAGCCCAGGAGGCGATGGCAGGGTCCATCACCAGCACATTGGCGTATCTTTCGCCAAAGAGGGTG
The DNA here is from genome assembly GCA_050309705.1 of Christensenellales bacterium. GTDB lineage: Bacteria > Bacillota > Clostridia > Christensenellales > UBA1750 > JBNRMR01. The sequence goes on from JBNRMR010000135.1 coordinate 13,769, forward strand.
ATGCGGGTGGTGTTGTTCACATGCTCCGTGTAAAGCCGGTTATAGGGCCAGTAAGGCATGCTCTCAAAGGCAGATGGGGGCGCGTCATGCTTGCGCAGGGCATCATCGCTATAGAAGAATGCATGAGGGTTGAAAAGGTTCACGCCTTGAACGCCCATCCAGTCAACCATCCAGCGCATATCGCGAAGGGTCATGCCCCAGCCGGTGGAATGGTACGCCTCGCAAAGGGTGCTTCCGTCGCCGCAGAAGTGAGCCGACGACGCCACGGCCTTCAGGTTCGCCCGGTAATATCCCGGGTGGATGTTGGGCTCGCTTCCCGCCTTCTGGTGGCCATTGTCCGCGCCGGGCAGATGCATGTAGCCCGTCTGATTAAGGCGCAAATGGGGCTTTTCGCCGGTGTAGACAATGCCATGATCCTCGCACCATTTCCTAATCGGCTTATCAAAGCTGTTGATAAAAGCTTCAACTATTGTATTTTCAAAATCATAGCGGAATTTTTCGTCGTCGAAAGCTGTGTCGGCGATCAACGAGGGAAGGTAATCGGTAAGGTTATAGCCGTTGCGCTTCATGAAAAGCTCCGGCATAAGCTTCGACCACATTATCCCCCTTTCCGACATCGGGGAGGTTTCGTCTGTGAATATGCCCTTTATCGTCTTTCCGAAATGCTCCGAAAAAGCGTCATAATAGCGCTGGTGGGTGAACTGGATGTAGTCCTGCATTGCCTTGGGGTTCACAGGGTCCACAAAGCTGCCGAAATATTTATAGTCTTCGATTTCATGCTCTATAAAAATGAATATCTGCCATTCCCCTTCGGGCGCCTCCCAGTATAGCTGCTTGGAATGCAGGCCTGTGAAGAAACGCTTGCGGGTATATGCGCTCAGACCCGCACCGCCCTGGAAGATCTCGCGCAGATAAGTGATGCCTATCTTGCTGGAAATGTCCACGCCGCCCTTCCAGTCGATCACATCGTTTTCAACAGGGAAGGCCTTGGCGTACATCACCTTTCCCCAGCGCAGCTCCTTTTTGATGAGGCCTTTTCCGCGGAAACTGAATGGGGTTAAAGTCCTTGCCACATAATCTGACTGGATTAAAAGCTCGCCTCCGCCCACGCCGCTGGGATAGGGGTATTCATCGTAAAGCCACATCTCCATGCCGGCTTCTTCAGCCGCTTTCACGGCCACTCCCACCATTTCGATGAAGCGATCGGACATATATGGCAGGTCCATGCCCTGCCGGGGGTGAAGGAAAAAGCCCTTCACGCCGCCGTCCCTCATGGCAAATATCTGCCGGCGGATTTCACTTGGGTCCATCACATCATTCCAAAACCAAAACGGCTGCTCGCCGTAAACCCGCTTTTCCACTTTTAACATCTTCAGAAAGCTCCTTCAAGGTTTTCACCCGTTCAAAATTTCCGTGCCTGCCTTTTTCCACACTATTTGATTATGGAGATCTTGTTCTCACCCACCTCGTGGGCTTCCTTCGTCACCGTGGGATATCCCAACGCCAAAGCGATACGGAACTTATGGTTTTCAGGAAACTTCAGCGCCTTTTCAAACTTCTGTGCGTTCTCGCCTTCAAAAGCGGCCCTGGGCATCCCCAAAATTACGCTGCCAAGGCCCAGGGAGTGAGCCGCCAGCGATAATGTCTGCACCGCGATGCCGCTGTCCAGCTCCCGGTACCTGTTCTCTTCGTCCGAGGAAATAAATATGACCGTGGGCGCGCCAAAAAATATCGTCCCCGCCTCGCGGTCAGTTCTTTTGCAGACCTCGTCCTCAATTGCGTCCAACAGGGTCTTGTTCTGCACCACAGAAAAATGCCAGGGCTGCAAATTTCTGGCGCTGGGGCATTCAAGAGCAGCCTTCATCAATAGCTTCAGCTCATCATTTGAAATTTGTCTTGGCTCATAACCCCTGATGCTTCTTCGCCCTTCAATGGCTTTTAAAACCTCGTTCATCAGCGTTCCTTCCTTTCCTTATGGACAGACGTCCGAGCCGGCGAAGAGCACAAAACCCCCGCAAGCCGGCCATACCACGCCCTGCCATATGTTTTTGATACTCTCCCATTATAGCATGGCAAAATATTCCACGCAATGTATCCTGTCCGCAAATTCCTCACTGGTAGATTGCCGAAAAAAGCGGTTTTGCTTGCTTTTTTCATTGACATAACGTTTATATTTTGTTATAATGTTGGACGTGTCGGCGCGTCCATTAGCCCCGGTCGCAGCTGGTACTCTTTTTTGCCTGGCGCCTACCATCGCTTTGGCTAATCAAGGAGGAATAAACAGTGAAAACTTTTATGGCTAAGCCCGCCGAAGTCGAGCGCAAGTGGTATGTCATAGATGCCCAGGGCCAGGTTCTGGGGCGTCTTGCCAGCCAGGTTGCAGCGATTCTGCGCGGCAAGAACAAGCCCACATATACCCCTCATGTGGACACCGGCGATCACGTTATCGTCATCAACGCTTCAAAAATCGTCCTCACCGGGCGAAAGATAGATCAGAAGGTTTTCTACAGGCACTCCGGCTATGTCGGCGGCCTGAAAGAGATACCCTACAAGCGCCTTATGGAAACCAAGCCTGAGTTTGTTGTGGCTGAAGCCATCCGCGGGATGCTGCCCCACAACACCCTCGGCCGCAAAATGTTCAAAAAACTTCGCGTCTACGCCGGCGCAGAGCACGAGCATCAGGCGCAGTTGCCCGAAGAGCTCAAGCTCACATATAGCAAGTAAAGGAGGCCGCGCAGCATGGCAACAACATTTTATTACGGCACAGGCCGCAGGAAGTCTTCCGTGGCGCGGGTCAGACTCGTTCCCGGCGAAGGCAAAATTCTCATCAACAAACGCGACATAGACCACTATTTCGGCATGGAGACCCTTAAGATAATAGTCCGTCAGCCTCTGGTTCTTACCGATACCGTCGGCAAGTATGACGTCATAGTCAACGTCGGCGGCGGCGGCTTCACCGGTCAGGCAGGCGCCATTCGCCACGGCATTTCAAGGGCGCTGATCAAGACCGATGCAGATCTTCGTTCGCCTTTGAAGAAGGCCGGTTTCCTCACCAGAGACCAGAGAATGAAAGAGCGCAAAAAGTACGGCCTTCACGCCGCACGTCGCTCTCCCCAGTTCTCCAAGAGATAACCACCCTTTATCCTTTGTTAAAAAGCCTGTATTCATGCGGTTTCCGCTGTTTACGGGCTTTCTTTATGTCTGATCAGTTAGCCTAGCCAATCAAAAACCAGTTGCTTAGACGCGTGCTCACTCAGCAACAATCTCATTTTGTGCTGCCGGCCTCTGCTTTGCTACACCGTTTTGTGGCTGTGAACGTCAAGAGTAACAGGCGCTTCTGGGAAGGACTATAGAAAACACGGCACAAACCCTTGATCTTACCGGGCTTATGCCGTGCTTATCTTTTGATTTGCCACTTGTTTGCCGCCAAATCTACTAAACGATACTTGAAGATACCCACTCACGCTACGAATGTTCCAATCATATGATATAGCGAAGAGGTGGTCGCTAAGATGCTTCTTCAAATCCCGCATAAAGGTGAAACCATATTATGAGCGAAACAGAAATTCTACAGGCCGCCCCGGCCCGCACACCTGGGCCAAATCCCAACTGTGGAGAGTGCCGCGCTATCTTTACTGACCCTGCAAAAAGAGCAGCCTTTGGCTATGAAGCAGAAACTGCTGCTTGCGCATGCCATGACATTTGTGTTGAAGATGTAAGAGACATTGGTGTTAAAGACCGAACATTGTTCCACTGCGTACCATGTAATACTGACGGAATGGCAGGTTGCCGTGGAGGATTCTTTCCTGATGGCGTCCCAACAGTACAAAGCTGGAGGGTATTGTGCGCCGATGAAAGCCTGAGTCCTACTACCGGCTGTGACCGAATCAACAATGAAGTTGAATTTGAAGTGGTATTGCGTTATGGCAGCACTCTTGTCGTTGTCACTCCCAGAGATACCTTTAGTATCATGTGGCATGAATTTGCCAAGTTCCCGAGCGGAGTTTTTTATGCGAACACTACTTCGGGGCTAAATCGGTTCAGAAATGAATTGGCTCTTATTGATGGCTCTTGCAAAGTGATCGTTATAGAATCTGTAAGCGTTGCAGCCGAAGGAAACGACTGTGTCCTGCGGATTGCATACAAGGTCATCGATAAACTTTGGAAGCATGAAAACCTCTTGGTGTCTGCAATCAGACCTTACCCCGGTGTTGGAGAATCAGAAAACATTACCGTATCCCAGGAGTTCAATTCAGGTCATACCATCGGCGCCTGTCTTGGCAATTCCCGCTGCACAGGGCAATAACAAAATTGTGCAGAGGATGCTTTATAAAGCATCCTCTACATAAAGG
>JBNRMR010000136.1:0-8217 GCA_050309705.1 Christensenellales bacterium
ATTCTAAATTGACAAAATATTGATATGCCTATGTTATGCCACTTGCGAATATTGTTATTTCGTGTACGTTATGATATACTGTTTTAGCACGATCCCCGGCGTTTCCCCGCACTATTTCATCAGACACAAACTACATTTTCATAAATATAAAATTGATTAGGAGTGCACAAATGACAATAGCAGAAAAGCTCCTTAATGGACAAACAAAGCTTGCCGTGATTGGTTTGGGTTATGTGGGGCTTCCCATGGCGGTGGCTTTTGCAGAAAAAGTTGGCGTGATCGGCTATGATGTAAACTCTGAAAAGATACGCCAATATAAAAATTTTGTCGACCCCACCAAAGAAGTAGGGTCACAAAGACTAAGGGAAACCACCATGGTTTTCACAAGCGATCCTTCACTCCTTCAGGAAGCCGGTTTTTTAATCGTGTCTGTGCCAACGCCCATAAACGCGGATGAAACCCCTGACCTTTCGCCCTTGATAATGGCCTGCGAAATTGCCGGCAAACACATTCAGCCCGGTGCGGTGGTGATGTTTGAGTCCACCGTTTACCCGGGTGTGACCGAGGAAATATGCATGCCTATTTTGGAAAAGGTATCGGGCAAAACCTGCGGAGTAGACTTTTTTGTGGGCTATTCCCCCGAGAGGGTGAACCCGGGAGATAAGCTGCACCGCTTTGAAAACATCAGGAAAATCGTTTCCGCGGCAGACCCTAAAACTGCCCGGGAAGCCGCCGGCGTTTACGAGCTGGTGGTCACCTCCGGCACATATGTGGCGGAAAGCATAAGGGTGGCCGAAGCTGCAAAGCTTATTGAAAACGCGCAGCGGGATGTCAACATCGCCTTCATGAACGAGATTTCAATGGCACTTCACCGAATGGATATAAACACATTGGAAGTAATAAACGCCATGAACACCAAGTGGAACGCTCTTAATTTCCATCCCGGGCTGGTGGGCGGTCATTGCATAGGGATCGACCCCTATTATTTCCTCTACAAGTCAAGGGAGGTCGATTACCGTTCCCGCTTGATTCGTCAGGCAAGGGATATAAACGACGACATGGCTTTCTATGTGGCCGAAAGCGCCGTGAAGCAGCTTATCAAGGCGGATAAGCTGGTTAAGAATGCAAAAATATGCGTGCTTGGCATAACATATAAGGAAGACTGCCCTGACATCAGAAATACAATGGTAATGCGTTTGATTTCAAGGCTTAAGGAATACGGCGTTCAAGTCTGCGTCTGCGACCCGGTGGCAGATAAACGCGACACCCTTGACCACCTGAGCATCGAGCTTCGGGACATCAGCGATGTTTCCTCAGCGGATTGCGTGATATTCGCCGTGGCCCACAGCATATTTAGGAATCTGACGATAGATCAGCTTAACTCCATGTATGCAGTCTCTTCGTCCGATGAAGATGGCGCCGAGACAAGCGATAAGAAAATCCTTGTGGACGTAAAAGGTATATTCTCAAGGCGTTTGATGGAGGAAAATGGTTTTACCTACTGGAGCCTGTAAGTATTTAGAAGGGTGGCGTGACATGACCTTGCTAAATTGCGCAAATAAAAAGTGCCTTGCAAAACTCACCTGCCTGATTTTGCTTTTAGTCATGCTGTCCTGCGCCTTGCTTGGCTGCTCGTCCAGCGCGTCCGTTCCTTTCCCAACTTTACCCGTGCGCTATGATAGCTCCCAGCGCGTAGAGCAGGCAATGGAAAGCCTTAACGACCTTCAGGGTGAAAAAGCGGATGTCATTTACTCCGTTCCCGTTGCGGGAAAGACGCTGGCCCTCACCTTCGATGGCTTTGCCTCCAGCGAAGTTCTCAGGGCAATCCTTGAGCTGCTGGAAAAACATGACACACACGCCACCTTCTTTGTGACCGCGGTGGGCGCGGCCGAGGATGATGAGTCCGTTAAAAGCATGGTTCGAGCGGGTCACAGAGTTGAAAGCGGGACTTTGCACGGACTTTCAAAAATGCAGGAGATGGACAGCGAGTCTTTGGTGAGGGACTTTACGAAATCAGCGTTCATCATCGAAGAGGCGACGGGCAGAGCGCCCCAGCTTTTGAAATGCTTTTCCACCGCCTACACTGACGATGTCTTAAGGGCAGCCCTTGCCGGCGGCTTTGGCAGCGCAGTAAAAAGCAGCGGTTTCGTAAGCTACCAGAGCTTTAACGACTACAGCCAGGTCTTGGGCCATGTGAAATCCCTTGAATGGGGAAGCATCCTTTCGGTGAAGCTTTCCGGCACATTAAGCGATGATGAATATGCTCCTGCCACGGAGATAAAGGACGAGTACGACCCCGGCCAGCCTATGCCTTCCATTGAAGAGGACGAGGTCAAGCCCGCAGAGCTTTCCGAGGAGCAAAGGCTTTTGCAGACCGTGGAGTGGATTCTCGCGGCCATCGATGAAGCAGGCATAGAAGCTGTTTTTGTGGAAGACCTTCCCTTTTTGGCTCAGTTTTCGATGAGCAAGGACGCGCGTTTGGAGCATTTTGAGCAGCTTCGCAATGAAAATGCGGGCCTGCTGGCAACAAAAGCCGATATTGTCCACACCACGGAAAAGGCTATTGCCCTGACGTTTTACGGCCTGAGCGATAGCGCCGCCCTGGATAATCTGCTGAAGGAACTTGAAAGCCTGGGCGTAAAAGGCACCTTCTTCATATCAGTTGACGATATCAACGACCATGAGGACTCAATAAAAAAGATCGCCAGCCATGGCCATCATCTGGCGGCGGCCCTCATTCCCAGGCGCGGCCTTGACTATGTTTCCGTCTGCGAACAGATATATTTCATAAAAAGCTGGCTTGAGCATAATCATAGCCAGGAGCTTCACATCGTCAGCCAAATCTTTAACGAGCTTGAGCCGGACGTGCAGGAGGCAGCCAGCGCCATGGGTCTTCACCTGGTGGGCTCAACCCATGTCCTTACCTCCAGCGGAACTGAGCAGGCAATCCAGGCCGCTCCTCATCTGGAGACTGTTTTCCGGTCATCCTTAAGCACCATCATGCGGGGGAGCATATTGCACATCCGCACTGACTATTACACGAAAAGCGATAGTATGCCCGCGCAAATCGTCCGCATCATATCAGAGTATGCCTCAAACAGCTCCTACACCGCCGATGGTAGCGCTTCCGGCGAATCGGCCTACAAAATTAAGCCTCTTTACGACATGTTGGCCAATGATAAACACACCTACAGCTATCCCGTCGCCAAGGAGGATATAATCCCCGAAGTGGCGGACGCAATTCAAGCAGGACATCTTAAAGATATGAGCGAATCGGAGATTTTTTCATACATTAGCTCAAGGTATATCGGCAATCCGGATGTGGCCACTAAGAATCAGATCCCCGGTTTTTCCGCGGAGCAGGTGCGCAGCCTGGACAAAGCCGGCAAGATTGACACCGGAAAAAGCAACACAATTTTCTTGACCTTCGACGACTGGGGAACGGATAGAACCGCGGCGCAGCTTCTCACGGTTTTGGAAAAGCATGATGTGAAGGCCACCTTCTTCATCAGGACCGGCTATGTGGGCGTGAATCCGAACTTGCTCAGATCCATCGCCGCCCAAGGCCACGAGATTGCCAGCCACTCCCATAATCATCTTCCGCTTTCCAACGTGAGCGATGTGGCAAACACTTTTTTGTCACTGAATGAGGACGAAGCGAAGGCGCTTCAAGAAGACATTATTTTATCATATGAAGTTTTGCAAAGCGTTGTGGGCGACAGGCGCAATGAAAACGGCGATCCTGTCCTCACCCGCATTTTCCGACCGCCGACTCTGGCCGTCAGCCGCGCAGGCATGGAGGCCGTTTTCGACAGCGGCTACAGCCACATCATCAGCGGTGACTTTAGCTCCAGCGACTATAGCGCCGAGAGCGCAGATGAAATTTTCACACAGCTTGTAAACGGCATATATTTTGACTGGGCCAGAAGGCCCCGAACCATATCCGATGGCAGCATAGTCATCATGCACATGACCGACGGCTCTCATCATACGCCTGAGGCGGTGGACATGTTCCTTGAATGGAACGCCGCCAGGCCGCAGGACGAAAGATTCAACTTTGCAAGAATAAGCGACTATATTAATTGATCTGCCGGAAGGCTCCACAAACAAGGAAGGAGAAACGACATGGATTCCGACAGCAAGTCCAAAAAAGCAAAAGCAAATAAAAAAAGATCCATTAGAGATATCCTTCTTAACCCCAAGCCGGACAGAAGGAAGCTCGCCAGAGTTCCCGACAGCGAGCAAGTCCGCTCCTCGAACGACAGGAGGGGCTTTGATGTTTCCACACTAAGCGCCACCAACAGCGCAGAGGCGCTCATTGACAAGCATAAGGCAGGAATACGTTATCAGGTCAGCTACCCCGTTCGCATTTCCTGCAGGCTCAAAGACGGCAAAAGGCGCGTCTTTTATAGCCGCGGGGTCGACATATCCGCAACCGGTATGCTCGTGCGGGTGGCAACCATGACGGACGGCGAATACTATCTCTCAAAGGCCAAGAGAATTTCACTGGCCTTTGAGATAGAGCCTGGGACAATGCCCGAAGGCTATGAAATGAAGGTAAAGATGAAGGCCACCTTTGTGCGCATGTACCAAGGCGAGGACGGAGACTATTACTGCGGCCTGCAGTTTAGCCAGCCCTTAAGCGAATATGCCCAAAACAAAAAAGGCAGGCACATGCTGACTGTTTCCAGCATACTCATTTTCTTTGTGACCGCCTTCATAATACTGATGCGTGCTGAAAGCGTTATATATTTTAAGTTCCATAAATTTCTTTACCTTTACAGCATTTTGGCGGCTGTCTTTTTGCTGACCCGCTATCTTTTCGGCTTCCTTTACCGGCCCAAGAAGATCGACAAGAACTTCACGCCCGGCGTTACCATCATCATCCCCTGCTTCAACGAGGAGGAGTGGATAGATAGGACCATCACCAGCTGCATCAATCAGGACTATCCGATTGACAAGCTGGAGGTCATCGTGGTGGACGATTGCTCCAACGACCGCTCCGTTGAAAAGATAAAGGAAACCGTCGATCTGCTGAGCAAGGACGGCGCCCGTTTCAACGTGGGTGATCGCCTGAAGTATTTTGTTCAGCCCCAAAACAAAGGAAAAAGAGACGCTCTTTCCCGGGGCGTTCTTGAAGCCACCCACGAACTGGTGGTGTTCGTCGATTCCGACAGCTTCCTGGATCCCTTTGCCATCAGAAGCCTGGTCGCTCCCTTCAAGGATCCTAAGATGGGCGGCGTATCCGGCCGCACCGAGGTGGCCAACACCTACACCAATGTCCTGACTAAAATGCAGTCAGTGCGCTATTACATTGCATTTAGAATAATGAAAGCCGCCGAGGCCTATTTCGATGCCGTCACATGCCTTTCCGGTCCCCTTTCCTGCTACAGGAAGGAAATCGTGCTTGATAATATGGACGAATGGATCAACCAGAAGTTCCTGGGAAGAAGGGCCACCTTCGGTGACGACCGAAGCATGACAAACTTCGTGCTCAAGCGCCACCGCACCGGATATCAGGACACCGCGGTGTGTTCGACCATCGTCCCCAACAGGTATAAGACATTTTTGGCACAGCAGATGCGCTGGAAGCGAAGCTGGCTGCGCGAGTCCATAATTGCCGGCAGCTTCATGTGGCGAAAAGAGCCGTTCATGGCGGTCATGTTTTATATTGGCCTCATAGTGCCCGTTGCTGCGCCGGTGGTTGTGCTCTATAACCTGATATACACGCCCATAATCCACAGGGTTTTTCCCACCACATTCCTCCTTGGCCTTCTGATGATGGCGCTGATGATGAGCGTCGTGCAGCTTTTCCTGCGCAGAAGTTCCACCTGGGTTTTCGGAATGCTCTTCTGCTTTTACTACGAGGCCGTTTTGCTCTGGCAGATGCCCGTGGCCTGGTTCACCTTCTGGAAATCCACTTGGGGCACCAGAATGACCCCGGAAGACATCGCCGCCAGCGAGCGAAGGCGCAGGCGCCGTGCCCCTAAGACGGGCCGCAGCCTGCCCAAAACGAAGGGGGGCTTGCAGCATGAATGATGAGCAACTTGCCATCGGCAGGCGAAAAAAGATATCGAAGGTCTTCCGGAGCATTTTTCAGGCGCTCATACTCCTCCTTCTGCTGTACGCTTTTGTGATGGCGCTGATCACCACCGCCAAATATGTGCCATATGAACCCCTTGCCCAGGGCTCCCCCGAGGATCCGGACACGGGCTTTGTCGCCATATCATATTTTGGCGTTGAGAGAACCGGCGCAGAGGATCTGATCGGCGTTCAGCAGCTTGACAGCCATCTTAAGGCCCTTTACAACTCGGGCTATGTGACAGTCACCCAGCAGGACATAATCGACTATTATGCAGGTGAAAAGCGTCTGCCCGAAAGGTCTTTGCTGCTGCTCTTTGAGGACGGAAGGCGCGACACCGCAATATTTGCCCAAAGCATAATGGAAAAGTATAACTTTATGGCCACCATGTCCTCCTATTCTGATAAATTTGACAAGAATGACACCAAGTTTCTCAGCCCCAAGGACATGCAAGATCTTGTTAAAAGCAGCTTCTGGGAGCTGGGTGCAAACGGCCACAGGCTTTATTTCATAAATGTTTTCGACCGCTATGATAGATATCTGGGGGAGTTGAGCTCGCTTCAGTTCACAATGGTTGCGCCTTACCTTAACCGCAAATATGACCACTACCTGATGGATTTCATCCGCGATGAGGACGGAATCCCCAAGGAGAGCTATGATGAAATGAAGCGCAGGCTGGAAGCAGATTATATTCTCATGGACGAGATATACACCAATGCGCTTGGCTATTTGCCCCAAACCCATACTCTCATGCACTCCAACACAGGCATGTTTGGCACAAACGACAGGGCCAGCGCCGTAAACGCGGAAAATATATTTGAGTTTTTTAAGATTAACATCAACCGCGAGGGTTTTTCATTCAACAACAGGGAAAGCTCCGTATATGACCTCACCCGGATGCAGCCCCAGCCCCACTGGTCGGCCAACCATCTGCTGATGCGCCTTTGGGATGACACAGGCAATGACATGGCCTTTGAAACCGGTGATCGTCAGCGGGCTTCCATATGGACGCTCCTTTCCGGCCAGGCTTTTTTCGAAAAGAGCAAGATCGTCCTCACTTCCCTGCCCAGCGGCACCGGCACCCTCTTGCTGAACCCAATCAACTGCTCTGGGGATTTCACCCTCTCCTTAAACCTTGATGGCAACGCCTTCGGCTCCCAAGCAGTGCTTTTGGGGGCGAATAAGCAGCTTCAAGACTATGTGAAGGTGGCGGTCAAGGACAAATTCCTTGAGGTCAGCCGCATCACGGGCGGGGAACCCAAACAGCTTTTCTCCCAGCGGCTGGACGTTATCGCCGGGGCTCAGCTTGTCTCCGTGCCGGAGGATATCATCGCCACACGGATAGGCGAGCTTAAGATGTTCATGCGCTATGCAGAAACCCCCGAGGAGGCTGCCGAAGCCGCCAGGGAGATCGCCGAGCTGGAAAGCGTTTCAGGCCAACAGTCGGTTGATGAAGGAGCCGAGGAGTTCCTGCCTCATCTGGAGTTCAACGAGCTGCAAAGCAAGAAGCTTTCTATTTCTTTAATAGGCGGCAGTCTCACCATCTTGGTGGATGGCGTCACAGCGCTGGAAGGCTTGCCAATGGAAATTAGCGATGGCGGCCTTGCGCTGGAAGCGTCGTCAAGCGTGGATGGCTATAGCCAGAGAAATCTCTACGACGATGTCTATGACGGCGTCTTTTCCGATATTGTCCTTTTTGATGGCAGCGGCAATTCCCTTTTTGACAACAGGCTCACCGGCTTCGAGGCCTTCTTGAATGCAATCGTTGAAAAGTGGAACATGATAATCGACTGGTTTGTGGACACTCTGTAAAACTCTGAGTGATTGAATGAGCCTTCAGAACATGATTGAGATGAATCCAATATAAAGATGGCGGTTACGCTGCTTTCCGGTTGTTTGTTTAATAGCTTGGTGCAAAAGCATCTGTGCTGCTGGTGAAAAGCTGGCTTTCTCAAAATGGGCGCAATGGGAAATTATTGCGAACCGGAAAAGAAAAGCTGATTGTGGCAAAATTTGAGCGTTAATAGAATATATTACAGGAAATGATCATGATAAAAAAAGCCCCTGCATTTTTTTTGCTTCTTTTACTCCTTGCAAGTCTTGCTTCGTGTTCCCCTGCGGAGAGAGAGCTGATG
>JBNRMR010000137.1:0-5660 GCA_050309705.1 Christensenellales bacterium
GTGCTGGTGCTCTCCGGCGTCACCTCCCGGGAGGACATAAGCAAATTCCCTTATGCGCCAATGTATGTGCTGGACGGCGTGGGCGACATCCCCCACCTGCCCTGATTTTCCGCGCTTTGACTTTTTAGAAATAATTTTAAATAATAAAACCGGAAAGGGCTAACCTCTCCGGTTATTCTTATTTCGCTGTTCTCTTAGCGCTCAAAGCAATTCATCAAAGCGCTTTTCTCGCAGTCGCCTGCGGGCAGATGCCTAACAGAAATAACTGTGGCGGTTTTCGCATTTTGCGCCAAAATGCCGATACTCCTGTAGCCGATAATCGGTGCTTTCCCGGGTGAAAAACCATGCTTTTCAGCCGCTTTTGCCACCTGTTCTCTTAAGCCGACTTCCAGCGGCTCATCGCGAAAAGCTTTAGCCATTGCAGGCAGCCACCAAAAAAAGGGCCATCAAAACTAAGATGACGTGAGTGAATTTCACTGCTGAACCAATCCTCAGCGGGCCTGGTCGTATATTGTTGAATCAAGATATTCCTTTGCCGCCAAACTGCCCGAGCCCACGGCATCGCTTATTGTGAATATCACATATTCCCCTGTGCGGTTGATCACATATCCCCTCACCCGCTGGTGTTCTTCCGAATTGCCCGCCGCGCTCAGGCGGTCCATCATGCCAGTTGCATAAGCGCCGAAAGAGCTCATCATTTCGTCTGCCTTTTCGACAGAAGCGGCTCTTATTATCGCAAACTCGCGGGCGGTGCCATCGGTGGCGGAAAAGGCCCTACCATCGGCGATGTCTGCCCAGTCGATTCCGTAGCGGTCGGCAATGGCGATATTATCCCCCATAAGCTGCTCAATCCCCTGATAATAATATGGCGTGGAGAGCATGTGGGCTGAAAGTTTGTCGAGGTTTATGGTCGTCCTGAAATGTTTAACGCTCAGCCCGCCTATTGCTATCAAAGCCACCGCCGCCAACAAAACAGCCCATATAAAAAGCTTCTTTTTCATTTTTCTCTTTCTACCTACAGTGATTCGCCGGAATAATCTGCGGCCTTTCGCCCTCAATTTCGTCAATATATGCAAGCAATATGCCCCGAAGCTCAGCGCGAACTTCTTCAAGCCCCTTTTCAGCAAATAGATTATTCCTTTCGTGGGGATCGTTTTTAAGATCGTATAGGAAGGCTTCCTCGTATACATCGCTGCCGGTCTTTTCGGTGATATGCTCCGGCGCTTTGACGGCATACTTCCAGTCCTTTGTGCGCACTGTCCTGCCGGTTTGCGCCTCGCTGAGTTGAGCGAAAATGGACTTAGGCCAATCCTTCACCTGCCCATTTACTAGCTTTTTCATTGACCGGCCCCTGTAATGCTCGGGAATATCCATCCCGGCGCAGTCCAAAAGAGTGGCAGGCACGTCTATTAGACTCACCAGTTCTTCCACCACATTGCCGCCCATGAAGCCCGGCCCCCATGCCAGCATCGGAATCCGCAGGCAGCCTTCGTGGCAGGAGCGTTTGTATTCGCCATTGCGAGTCTTGAAGTGGCTGCCATGGTCACTGGTGTATATTATGACTGTGTTATCGTCGATGCCGTAGGCCCTAAGGGTGTCCATCAGCTTGCCCACGTTCTCATCAATGCTGTTGCAGGCCCCCAGATAATCCGGGTAGCTTTCCCGCCAGTCCCCCTCAGCGCCCTCAAGATCGCCCGGCACGTCGTAGCCCGCAAACTTTTGCTTGCTTCCATCGGGGCCTTCATAGCGGTTACGGTCGTTCTGGTGGTGGGGATCCAGTTGGGAAAGGAACAGGAAGAAGGGCTTTTCCCTGCCGTTATCCGACCACTGGTGAATGTAATCGATGGCAAAAGCGTTCAAGCAGTCCACACGATAGCCCACAAAGGGGCGAGGCCGCATGTCACAGTCAAAAACGGTGCCGTTATAGCCGCGGGAGGTAAATTCAAGGGCATCCGCCGCCATCCAGTATTGATATCCGCCACGCCTTTCCTCCGGTATGGCAGTCGTCCTGTAGTTTTCGCCGCCGGTTGCATTGTCCGATGCCAGGTGCCACTTTCCGATGTATGCAGTGTCGTAGCCCGCATCGTTAAAGCGCCGCGCCAGTGTGTCGCTGCTCTTAAGGGCCCTGCCATTAGTGTGAACCCCCGCCTCGGTCGCATATATGCCTGTTTGCAGGCATGCCCTTGCCGGGCCGCAGACAGGCTGGCAGGTGAATGCCAGGTCAAAGCGGGTGCCCTCCTCTGCCATTTTGTCCAGATTGGGGGTGACTGGCAGGCGCTGACCGTAGCAACCCATTGTGTCCCAGCGCTGCTGATCTGTAAAATAGAAGATGATATTTGGCCTTTTCACAATATAATCCTCCTGCATTTATTCCTGATTGTCTAGCTCCCGGCCGATTCCAGGCTTTCGATATACTGCCCTAACAGCCCAAGTATCTCCTGCGTGCTTTTGCAGGCATTTATTCTGTCGCGAATGGCAGCCGCGCCCCTCAGGCCCTTGATGTACCAGCCCACATGCTTGCGCATTTCATAGGTGGCCACTTTCTCGCCCTTAAGACCTACCATCAGGCGGGTGTGCTCGGTGGCTGCGTCAATTTTTTCGCGGGCGGTCACTTCGCTGAAGGAGCCTTCGTTCATAAGCTGCTTTATCTGCCTGAAAAGGAAGGGATTGCCCATAGCGCCGCGGCCCACCATAACCCCTGCGCAGCCTGTCTCATCAAAAACCCGCAGGGCGTCCGCGGGCGCGGCGATGTCGCCATTGGCGATGACGGGTATGTCAAACTCCCGGACGATTTCAGCAATGGGCGCCATGTCCGCACGGCCTGAGAACATCTGCTTTTTCGTCCTGCCATGGACGGTGAGCATCTCTGCGCCCTCCTCCTGGATCATCTCGGCCATACGCATATAGTTGAGGCTGTTTTCATCCCAGCCAATACGTATTTTGACCGTCACCGGAACGGAGGAAGCCTCCTTCACTGCCGCCAGCACAAGCCTGGCAAGGCCTCTGTCCCTTCCGAGGGCGGAGCCTGCGCCCCCCTGCACTATCTTGGGGGCAGGGCAGCCCATGTTTATGTCTATGAAGTCATATCTTTCGCCGGCCATCCGTGCCGCTTCAGCCATTATCTTCGGATTGTTGCCAAAAAACTGAACCCCCACCTTTTCACCGGGCGCCCTTTCCATAAGCTGCATCTGCACAGGACTTTCGGTTGGCGAAAGCACCAGCCCATTGCTGCTGATCATCTCCGTAACGCCGAAATCACAGCCCATGTTTGAGCAAAGCAGCCTGAATGTGCAGTCGGTTATCCCCGCCATAGGTGCAAGGCAGAGGGCATTTTTCATATTCCCAAAATCCATACGCGCCCTCCTAAAGCCTGGGCCTTGCAGTCGCCGCCGGCAAATCCTCAACGGTCTGCATCCGTGTGATTATCCAGGAGCCGTCGCTTTGCTTGCGCAGGGTAACCCTAAGCTCCCTATTCTCCCAAAGGGGCGCATGAACTACTTCTTTGCTGTCTATCTGTTCCTGGGTTTTATGTTCGCTCTTAAGATAGCCCTCCAGAACGACTCGCTCCTCCACGACGGCGTTACAGCTGGTCTGCCAGGGCCAGGCCCAAAGGCTTTTTATCCTGAGGCTGTAGCTGGAGCCACTCATGCTATAATCATCGTAGGGCAGTTCATACAGGATTTCGTCATTGTCGATGAATTCCTGGGAAAAATATTTCACCATTTCCGTCTTGTCCCTTGCGCCTAAAACGACGTTCGCACGGTACTCCATGCCGTCGCTGAGCAAAATGAACATGTTGGACAGATTCATGGCGCTTGTGAAGGCGGTCGTCAGCAGCCCCAGCACCAGCAGAACCGCGACGGCCTTTTTCGCTATGAAAACAATGAGCCTAACTAAATATTTCACCGTTATCCTCCATCGGTTTGTCCCCTACATTATACTATAAGACGCTGCGCCATTACAAATCATAATTTTGCGTGGAATGCAGGGCTAATGAAAACGCCGAGACAGCAGCCCACGCGATGTCCCGGCATTTTAAAAAGGCCTAAGTCAGCTAAAAATCAGCGGTTATACTTGAATCTGTCGCTGGGCAAAGCGCGGTATAGCCGATCGCAAAGGCGGAAGGCCTCGTCATCCAGCGGCTTTCCATCCATGCTGGCGATGTTCTGCTCAAGCTGGGAAAGCCTGCTCACGCCTGTTATGACGGAGTCCACCCCTGGCCTTGCAGCGCACCACTTCATCGAAAACTCCAGCAGACTCATGTCTCTTTCCCGGGCAATTTCCTGTATTTTTTCAACGGCGTCAAAGTTTGCATCATGGATATACCTGTCCATATAGCTTGCGTTGATCGAAAAGCGAGTGTTCTCGGCCAGTGGCGCGTCTTTTTTGTGCTTGCCCGTCAAAAGCCCTCCCGCTATAGGATTATAAACGACCACGCCCATATTATGTTTCAGGGCAAAGGGCAAAAACTCGTCCTCGATACCCCTTGTCAGCAGGTTGTAGACGTTTTGGGAAACCGTCGGCGGGACAAAACCGTTTGTTTTCGCCGTCCAGACCAGGTCGCAGGCCTGCCAGGAGGCGTAGTTGCTGATGGCCACATAGCGCACCTTCCCGGAACGCACCAGCATGTCCATGGCCTGAAGGGTCTCCTCAATGGGCGTTGCATAGTCCGGCATGTGCATGTAGTAAAGATCCACATAGTCCGTATCCAGCCTTTTAAGGCTCGCTTCAGCAGCGGAGAGAATGTGCTTTCTGTTAAGGCCCCTGGCATTGAAATCATCGTTGTCGGGCAGCGTAACCTTGGTGGCCAGCACCATCTTTTCCCTGTCCCCTTTTATACCCTTGCCGACTATTGCCTCGCTCTGGCCACCGGTATACATCTGAGCCGTGTCGACAAAATTGATGCCACCGTCTATGGCGCAGCGGATTATATCAAGGCTGTCCTTTTCGCCGGTTTGCCCGCCAAAGGTCATTGTTCCAAGGCAGAGCTGGGAGACCTTCAGCCCCGTTCCCCGCAAAACATTATACTTCAAAGTTGACACCTACCTGCATAATATGATTTAATGTATTCATAGAATATAGCATACTCCGCTATATTTGTCCACGGAGCCAAAACGCTCCGGGCTTTATATAAAAATCGCTTCCAAAAAAGAATAAACAACAGCGCAAAGAGCAACATAAGCCCATGTGGTTTTGCGCAAATGCGCGGAAAGGAACGGTAATGGCAGTGGATAAAAAGAATGAAGTGACGAGATCAAAAAAGATTGAAAACACCGCCCCTAAGTTTGAAGCGAAGGAAAATCAGGACATTGAAGAATTCAACTATGACAGCCAGAACGTGGCCTCAGCAACAGAAATGACGGGGCTGACTGCCTTCATGCCTTTGGACGAAGACGAGGCCGATTCCCTTAACGAGATATACCATATAAACCTTCAGCCCAGCGACATAACGGAGTTCATGCAAAGGGAAGTTACGGAAGACGAGGAGAAGGGCGAGGAAAAGAAGGACAAATAGGCCGCTTCCTCGCGGGCAATTAAAGGACTTTTCCTGAGAAGGCCAGCGGTAAAAGCTCTTCAAGCTTATAGACTTTAAAGCTTTCCGTTGAGTGGCCAAGAACGACATCAAAGCCTTCATGACCGCAAAACTCCGACAAAACCTG
>JBNRMR010000138.1:0-21987 GCA_050309705.1 Christensenellales bacterium
CATATAAATCATAATAGAATAATACAAAATTATAAGATTAGGAGCGAACATGTTTTATGGCAACCATGCGTGATGTAGCTGCTTTGGCAGGTGTATCCCTTTCAACCGTTGCATCGGTTATAAACGAAAATAAGTTTGTAAGCTCTGAGCGGAAAAAGCGCGTGGAAGAGGCTATGTTGCGCCTGGATTATCAGAAGAAGACAGCGGCAAAGGTAAGCAATGAAAATGAAATCGCCGTTATCCTGCCGGGAATTGGGTCGTCCTTTTTCCCGCCACTGCTCAATGGCATCAGCGATATTGCCAACACGAAGCAATTTACCGTGAGCCTCTATGATTCTGGCAGAAGCTTCCACCGGGAAGAGCAAATTTTGAAATCCTGTGCAGAAAAGGGAGTCCGAAATATGATTCTTGATTCTGTATGCGACATAAATCATGAGAAGCAGTACTTTGCGGAGCTGCAGAAAACAATGGTTCGGCGTTACGGCATTCGTCTGGTTGTGGTGGAGCGCAAGCTATCGATGGAGGGTCTCGCATCCATATATGTTGACAATTACGCCGCCAGTTATGAAGTGACGCAGCATTTGATCGAACTGGGGTGCAGGCATCTTGTGCACATTGGAGGTGCAAGCGTATTTCCGAATACGAAGACGCGCCAGGATGCTTTCGTTCAGGCACTGTTCGACCACAACATGGAACCGAATCCCCTGCGGATGCTGAGGGGGGATTTTACACCGCTGAGTGGTTATGGGCTGATGCAGGAAATGCTGGACAAGGGAATCACCATGGACGGAGTTTTCGCTGCCAATGATCAAATGGCCATTGGTGCAATGAAGGCGCTGATAGCGTCGGGATGCCACATTCCAGATGATATTGCAGTTGCTGGTTTTGACAATTTGGCGATTTCATCGGTGGTTTCGCCAGGATTGACGACTGTACAGTTCCCAATCTATCAAATGGGCGCACAGGCTGTGGGGATCATTGCAGGACTGAGGGACGGGAATTCCACCAATATGGATGTAAAGCTTGAAAGCAAACTGATTGTCCGAGGCTCGACCCAGCCAGGTGCGAAAAGCGACTGGACGCTTCACGGTTGGTAACCCATCATTCAGAATGATTAGTAAGAAAAATCAATGCAGAAACTGACTCTGCACTTCTGGTTTGATGGCTCATATCTTGAGGACGGGCAGATGATTGTCGATCAGTTCTACGAAGAGGATCCTGGCGTCACTGTTACCCTTCAATCGACACCGTGGAATGATTTCTTTACTGGTCAGTTTACTACCTAATATCAGTATATGATGGCCGCGGCTACCATGGCGATGGTTCCTATGATTATCGTTTATCTGTTTGCACAGCGTTACTTTGTTTCTGGCATAGCACTTTCGGGGGTCAAGGCCTGATTCCTGAAACGATATTGCCAACGAACATTTATAGGAGGGTAAATATGCAGTGGTATCAGAAAAAACTCAGGCGCAATCTAGTCGATATGCATATCGATGATTGGAACGAGGAATTCCTTTCGAAATTTGATCCAGAGGATTATGTGGAGAATCTGAAGATCGGTCACATCAACGCGCCGATGCTGTATTTGCAAAGCCATGTTGGTTTATGCTACTGGCCGACCAAGAGCGGGAAAATGCACAATGCTTTCGTGGGATGCGAAGACAAAATGAAGCGTCTAGAGCAGTTGTGTCATGAAAACGGCATGAATGTCATTGCCTACTACAGCCTGATTTATAACAACTGGGCACACGAGCATCACCCTGAATGGCGTATCGTTGACCTCAACGGCAATGACACCCGTTCCACCGGCGGCAGATATGGTCAGTGCTGTCCGAACAACATGGAGTACCGTGCCTTTACCGAGCAGCAGATCAAGGAATTTTGCGAATATTTCGACTTTGAAGGAATCTTCTTTGATATGTTGTTCTGGACGAAAGTTTGTGCTTGCCCCAGCTGCCGCGCCCGCTGGGAAAAAGAAGTGGGTGGAGAGATTCCTGGGGAAGTCAACTGGAAATCTTCCCGTTGGAAGCTCTTCGCAAAAAAGCGCATTGAATGGATGGGAGAATTTGCACAGTGGGCCACCGGTCTCATGGAGAAGTATAAGCCTGGCACGGCAGTTGAGCATCAGTTTTCCACAATCATGCATCCGTGGACGCGCGGCGTTACCGAAAACATTGCTTTGGCAAGCACTTATTCCGGTGGCGATCTTTATGGCGGCATCGAAGAGCAGTCCTTTGCCTGCAAGCTGTATTACGGCTGCACGAACAATCAACCCTTTGAATACATGACCAGCCGCGCTTATCCCGCTCTGGCTGAACATACTACGACTAAATCCGAAGATATGCTGCGCCAGTGCATAATGATGACCTGCGTTCACCATGGGGCGAATCTGATGATTGACGCGATTGATCCTATCGGTACGCTGGACAAGCGCGTATATGAGCGCATTGGTAAAATCTATAGGGAAGCTGAAAAGTTTGAACCCGTCATGAATGTGGGCGATCAGGCATTTGACGTGGCACTGTACTATGACCTGAACGGCAAATACAATATCGAAGCCGACGTTGCGTATTCTGCCGACGATGCGATGTTGGATACTTCGCGACCCATGCACGATGCCTTGCTCGGCGCTGCACGTTCTCTGCGTGCGCATCATATTCCCTATGGACTGGTAAATAACTGGCGCTTCGAGCGATACAAGAAAGCTAAGGTATTGATGTTAAGCGATGTTCCGGATTTTGAGGACAGTAAGGTGGATGAAGTGCTGGACTATATTCGAAATGGCGGAAGCCTTTATATGTCCGGACATTGCCACCCTCGTCTCCTTAAAGAAATTTTCGGACTCAAATACATTGGGCAGACAGATGAAACCGTTACTTACATCTCGCCGACAGCAGCCGGTGATGTTTACATGCAGAATCAGTTTACCGAAAAATTCCCGCTGGTGATGTTCGAGCCACAGCCGATCGTAGAAGGCACCCCCAAAGGAACTGTACTTGGAACACTTACGCTGCCCTATACTATTCCCAATAAGGCTTCGACCTCAAGAACGCCATTTTTTGATACGCTGGATATGGGCAGTAAGATTCAGCGCACCTTGCGTTTTGCTTCTATTCATTCAAACCCACCTGGAATTTATACAGATGCCCCTGCTATGATTTACGCCGAATACGGAAAAGGCAAATGCGTGTGGTCCGCCGCACCCATCGAGCGTCCGCTGCGCGAACAGCACAGCGACATCTTTGTGCGGATCATCACCATGCTTGCTGGAAATGCATTCTGTTTCAGTGCGAAGGCACCAGAATATGTGGAGTGTGTTTTGTTCGATGCGCCAGAAGAAAACAGGAAAGTCATGGGTGTCATCAATATGTTCGAAGCATTCCATGTTCCAGAAGCGCTGGACATTACGGTTTCTGTGCAGTGTAATTCCAAACCTGCGTCGGTAACGCTGGTTTCCACAGGAGAATCACTGCCTTTTGAATGGGCAGGCGGAAAATGCACGGTTCATTTTGAGAAGCTTAAATGCTGTGAAATGTATACGATTACAATGTAATTATGCGAAGGAGTGGTGGTTATGCCGAAATCAATCATCTATCAAGCCCTAAATGAAGGCAGTGGTGTTGTACGTCTTGCACCGAACTGGGTTCCTCGTTCCTTTTGCCGTCCAGGACGCAGACTGAGGCTGCATCCTGATGATTATTTTGCACTGGGCACAGAACGAGGCGGTATTGATGAGCGTTGGTTCTCATCGACAACACCTGCGGACAATGGTTCTGGTACGCCGGAAAATCAGGGATTGAGTTTTATTGTCACCGAGAAAGGCGAGCAGGTGCGGCTGATCGATGCTGTCAGCGAACTGAAGGGCGAGATCATTGGCGAAGATTTGTATGCGAAGTTCGGCCGTTGGCCTATTTACTCCAAGTTCTTCGACAATAAAGGACCGCTTCCGCATCATATTCATCACAACGAAGCATATGCAGCAAGAGTGGGTGAAGCCGGAAAACCAGAAATGTATTTCTTCCCAGCACAGTATAACGCTTCCTATGGCGGAGAATTTCCGTTTACGTTCTTTGGCTTCAATCCGGGAACAACGAAGGAGCAGGTTCGTGATGCATTGGCGGCCTTCAGCAAAGGCGACAACAGGATTACTTCGCTTTCGCGTGCTTATGCCATCGATGTGGACACGGGCTGGGATGTTCCACCAGGCGTCATGCATGCACCGGCCAGCATGTGTACATACGAGCCGCAGTTTGCATCGGATGTATACGCTATGTACCAGTCAGTGCTATACTTTGATCATGTGGTGGACGAGGATCTGCTGTGGAAGAATTGCCCAGAAGACAAAAAGGGCGATTACGACTATCTGGTAGAGGTCATGGATTGGGATTTGAATCTTGATCCGATGTTCTATCAAAACCGCAGAATGCTTCCAATGCCGGTAGACAATATGGAATACATGAAAGCAGAAGGTTATATTGATGAGTGGATTTGCTATAAGTGTCCGCAATTAGGTGCCCGCCGCTATACGGTATTGCCGGGTCGCACGGCAGTTCTGAAGGATGATGTGGCATATGGTCTCATATGTATACAGGGCTTTGGTACAATCAACGGGATGGAACTATCTTCTCCCAGCATGATTCGTTTCGGTGAATTAACCCATGATGAATACTTTGTCACACAGAAGGCATCTAAAGAAGGTGTAAAATTTACCAACCTGTCAATGTCTGAACCACTGGTCATTCTCAGACATTTTGCGAACAAGCCCTAAGATAATTGTGCCATTTGTGCGGTGGGTTCCTGGTGCAATTACCTGAAGCTTCAGGATTCAAAAGCTGCTTCATTCTTGAAAACTTGCTTTTTGATTTTATTTTTCGGATCAATTAATCTTGGCTGTTCGACTTACATGTCTCCATTGTTGTGGATTTTTCGGCACTGTGTTTCCATCGTCCCATGTGGCTTCAACGATGATTTTGACAAAGGCATTCCTTCATGCGGTAAATACGGGAACATGCGCTTACTATATCTGAATACAGCCAAGCCCGCTCTTTTCCATGAGTATACCCTCTGGGGTCGGCGATTGTTGGATGAGGGCAAAGTGGAAGAGGCGATAATCCGCTTTGAAAAGGCACTGAAGATCCCCAAGAGCTACGGTGAGGCTAAGAGCTATTTCTCTCAAGAATCCCACGCATAGGGCGTTTCAGATTGTTGCGCTAGGAGGAGAAACGCCACAAAACAGCGTTACAAGGCGCACGGATTACCTTGTGGTTGGTCTGCAGGATTACCGAAAAACCAAGGGTAATATAAGCAGTAAAATGCAACGAGCACTGACCTTAAGAGAAAAAGGGCAAGAAATAAACATACTTTGTGAATATGAATTTGCAGGAATGATTGACGACGAACAAATAATATTGGACGGGTTTTCCGTGCATGGCTTCGTTATCGAAAACATAACGGCTTAGAGGATGTCTCTCCTTGTGAATTGCGGCATACTTTTATTTCGCTTATTCAAACGCTCCTGGACGGCACAATCAAGCCCCTGATCGGACACAGCGAAAACTTTGATACTCGCGGCGTTTATGCCCACAGTGTGGACGGCGAAAAGGAACTTGCCGCAAAACAGGTTGGAGATACTCTCGCACGGTTCATAAAAACCAAAGTGGGTTAAAAGTGGGTGATTCAGAAAAGAATAACCCCCGCAAATAGCTATCCGCAGGGGTTTCTGTTGGTGCCGCTGACCGGACTCGAACCGGTACGATCAAATGATCGACAGATTTTAAGTCTGTTGCGTCTGCCGATTCCGCCACAGCGGCAAAAATTATGCTGTTCCAAAACCCAGCACGCAGTTTAAAGAATAACACCTGCAAGGTCGTCTGTCAATGCTGATAACTTTCCTCTTTCATGTTATTGTTCCGGCTGCGGCTTCGGGCGGCGCCGGCCCTTATATACATATACTCCGCATTCCATTTTGCCGTTATACATCTTCCGTTTTCTGTCGGCGCGCCGACCAAAGTGTCTTTCAAACTGCAAATGCGCAGTGATTGCTGTAAGGCTCCAGTATGGATAAGCTGCATACCACTTGCCCAGGCTTCCATAAAGCCCTTCGGTCTCTCCCTGTGTCATCAGCCGAACACCATAAGGGGGATTAAGCACGAATGCCCCCCTGTCCGGAAGGTCATCAAGCTGGTCATATGATGCGCGGCGAATCTTTATCTGGTTGCCTATCCCCGCCTGAACCACATGCTTTTTCGTTAGAGCTATGGCCTTGGGGTCCACATCGCTGGCAAAGACATCGCATATTTCCCCGCGCCTAAACCTGTCTTGCGCTTCCTCTCTCACCCTTGCAACCATGCTGCGCTCCACATATGGCCAGCTTTCCATGGCGAAACGGCGCATGAGCCCTGGAGCGCGGTCAAGGGCCATGAAGGCTGCTTCAATTGCAATGGTGCCTGTGCCACACATGGGATCGCACAGGGGTTGGTCCGTGTACCAGGTGCTGTAGGCCAAAAGGGACGCCGCCATTGTCTCCCTCAAGGGCGCCTCGCCGGTATATGTGCGATAGCCCCGCTTTGCAAGCGAATCACCGGAGGTGTCGATCGTGAGCAGAGCGATATCTGAGTGGATATGGACGCTCACCTGATATTTGGCGCCGCTTTCAGGCAGCAATGCCGCCCTATGGGCCTTAAGCAACCGCTGGGCGATTGCCTTTTTCGTGATGGCCTGAGCGTCCGGCGCACTCATCAGCTTAGACTTTGCGCACTTTCCCGCCACAGGAAATGCCGCGTCCTTTGGCAGATAGTCCTCCCAAGGCAAAGCGTTCACGCCGTCAAAAAGCTCATCGAAGCTAAGGGCCTTGAAGCTTCCCACATGCAAAAGTATTCGCTCGGGCGTCCTCAGCCACATGTTCGCCCTAAAAGCCTCGTCAAAGCTGCCAGAGAAGAATACCCTTCCGTTTTGGACTGAAACATCTTTAAACCCCAAGTTTTTTATCTCGTTTGCAGCAATCCCTTCCATCTCAAAGGGGGTTATAGCGATAAACTCCGGCATTTGCTGGCTCCCTTCATGCGCTTTTGCGCCCTTCTTCCACCATGTTAATATTACTATATCCCAATGCGCCAGGCAACAGTTGCCCAAGGCTTATTCCGCTGTGGAGCGCTTGCTCGCGCTCAGCTTTCTGTAGCGGCGCTGTATCACCTGGCGGAAAAACTCCGAGCGCGTTCTGCCCGTCACTCGGCAGCAAAAATCCAGCATTTCCAGGTCCGTCTCGGTCATCCTAACTTCCACCCTGACATTTTTGGGATTCTCAATCGGCGGCCTTCCGATTTTGCCCATATTCTCACATCCTTTGCTTCTTGTACGGACATCCACATTATATACCGTCCGTACATCATTGTCAAATAATATAATATTAAAGCTTGCAAATTTAGTATTAAAGGATTATACTATGGAGCGTATGTGAGATTTTTTAAAGAGAGGTGCATGACCAATTGTACAGCAGGTTTCTGCGCAAATATGGCTGGCGCTACCTCCCCGGCACAGCGCTCATAGTTGTGTGCTCGTACATCCAAACGCTTTCACCGCTTGTTCTGGGCGAAATATTTGATACCTTTGACGCTCCCTTTGTTGATAGAGCTTTGGTGATGAGCAAGGCCTGGCTGCTTGTCCTCATCGCCTTTGGAGTGTTCGTGACACGCATCTCCTGGCGCTACTTGGTGATGGGAAACGCCCGGCACATGGAGTGCATGCTGCGCGAGCAGCTGTTTGAGCATCTTCAACAGATGCCCCCTGCATTTTACCAGACAAAAAAGACCGGCGATCTTATGGCCTACGCCATAAACGACATAAACGCCATCAGAATGTCCTATGGCCCGGGCCTTGCTCTGGGAATTCAGGGGCTGGCCACAGGAGCGTTGGCAATAAGCTCCATGATCACCCGGATTAGCCCCCATCTTTCGCTTCTGGCGCTCATCCCCATACCATTTATAATGATTGTGATCGTGTTTATGGGCAGGCAGGTTCGCTCCCGCTTCACACAGGTGCAAAAAACCTTCGCCGAGGTCAGTGACAGGGTGAACGAAAACGTGGGGGGCATCCGCGTGGTGAAGGCGTATGTGCAAGAGGATTCGGAGATTGAGCGCTTTGAAAGCCTGAACGTTAAAATGAAAACGACCAGCATGAGCATGGTGCGCGTTTCCGCCCTTATGAACCCGTTAATTCAACTGCTCTTCGGTATTAGCTTCACCATCGGAATTGTCTATGGTGCGTCCATGGTTTACAATGGAACATTGTCCGTGGGCGATTTTGTAGCCTTCAACTCGTTCCTCACTCTGATCGTCCGGCCAGTGACTATGCTGGGGCGAATAATAAACATTCTTCAAAGGGGTAACGCCTCCAATCTGAGGCTGAAGGAAGTGTTGACTTCCAAGAGCAATGTTCCCCAGGGCAGCGAAACGCTGAAAAACTATTCCGGTGCGCTAGAGGTTAAAAACCTCACCTTCTCCTATAACGGGGTAAGCGGCGCGAACGGTGAAAATGGCGAAACAAGCCGGCCGGCGCTTAAAGACATATCCTTTAAGCTGGAGCCCGGGAAGACTCTGGGCATAATCGGCCACACAGGTTCGGGCAAGACATCGCTGGTGAACGCACTGCTAAAGTTCCACCCCGTGCCCGATGGCGCCATATTTATGGACGGCGTGGACATAAACCGCCTTACCCTGAGAAGCGTGCGCGAGCCTTATGGCTGTGTGCCCCAGGACGGCTTTCTCTTTTCATCCACCATAAAGGAAAACATACTGTTCTATGACCCTGCGGCGGACGATGAAGCCTTGGACGAGGCCGCGAATATGGCCGACATATACGAAACCATACAGGAATTCCCGGATGGATATGACACCGTCTTGGGTGAGCGCGGGGTGAACCTTTCCGGCGGGCAAAAGCAGCGGGTGGCCATAGCAAGAGCGCTGGTGAAAAAGCCTGCCATATATCTTTTTGACGACGCCCTTGCCGCTGTGGACACCCGAACCGAGGAGAGGATAATTGCCGGCCTCAGGGAGGCCACCAGCGACAGAACAACCATTTTTATCGCCCACAGGGCATCCGTCATAAGGCACGCGGACGAGATTTTGCTGTTGGATGATGGTCAGATCGCCGAGCGTGGCAGCCACGAGGATCTGCTTGCCATGGGCGGCAAGTACGCCGAGCTTTGGCAGAAGCAAAGCGGCGAAGAAGGCAGAAACGACTTTGCGGACGAGGAGGTGGAAGAATGAATATCGGCCTAGATTCCGGCTCTTATGCCAAGGGCCGGGGAGAAAGCAAGAAAAGCAAGCATAACCTGCGGCGCATTCTGCTGGAAGCCAGGCATTACTGGCCTTCACTCATAGTCTGCTTTGTGGCGATAATCATAGTAAACGCCGCCACCGTGGCAAAGCCCTTCATACTCCAAATTGTGGTGGACGACTTCCTCTAC
The DNA here is from genome assembly GCA_050309705.1 of Christensenellales bacterium. GTDB lineage: Bacteria > Bacillota > Clostridia > Christensenellales > UBA1750 > JBNRMR01. Next base: position 9,467 of record JBNRMR010000138.1, read on the forward strand.
GCCAAAAACGAAGAGGTTGGCCTATACTCGATAAAAGGCCTGGCGCTTTTATACCTGTTCTCGATAATTCTCGCCACCAGTTTCACATATCTCCAGTCCGTCATAATCAACCGGGTGGGCCAGGATGTGATCATGAAACTGCGCAGAAGGGTGTTCAGCCATATTCAGCTGATGCCCCTCACCCGGCTGGACAAGATCAGCGCAGGCAGGCTTATCACAAGGGCAACCAACGATGTGGAGGCCCTGTCGGAGCTTTTCACAGACATAATCGTGAACGTGGTGAAGGACGTCTTTCTTCTGGTAGGTCTGGTGGCAGCCATGATCGTCATGAGCCCGAAGCTCGCCCTCATTAGCTGCATCGGCATCCCCTTCATCGCAGTCATCACAATCATCGCAAGGCGTATGCTGCGCAAGAACTTTGTCAGGATCAAGGCATTGATTGGCCAGATAAACGGCTTTTTTGCAGAAAACATGGCCGGCATGAAGATAGTGCAGATGTTCATGAAGCACAGAGAAAAATTCAAGGAATTTTCGGCCCTTAACCAGCAGTATTTCAAGGCGTCTTTAGTGCAACTGATGATAAACAACTTTCTTCGCCCATTGATGGAAGTGATCAACGCGCTGGTTATCTCCGCTCTGATCTGGTTCGCCTTTGACGACATAGTTTCCGCAGTGATGTTGCCAGGCGTTCTTTATGCCTTTACGGACTATGTAAAGCAGTTCTTCAACCCCATCAACGATTTGGCGGAGATGTACACCAACATTCAGTCGGCCTCTGTTTCCGCCGACAGAATATATGAGCTTTTGGACAATGAGGATGATCTTGAGAGGCTGGATGAGGGCGACCATGTGGAGCGCTTTATCGGCAGGATAGAGTTTAAGAATGTATGGTTTGCCTATAACGATGAAAACTGGGTGCTCAAAGACGTCAGCTTCACAATAGAGCCGGGGCAGATGGTGGCCTTTGTGGGCACCACCGGCAGCGGCAAAACGACGATAATATCGCTGCTGACACGCTTTTACACCATCCAGAAGGGGCAAATCCTTGTGGATGGGAAGGATATAAACACCATGAAGCTGTCTGAGCTGAGGCGCAATATCGCCGTGGTGCTGCAGGATGTGTTCCTCTTTGCCGGCACAATAAAGGACAATGTGCGCCTGGACGACGACATCTCAGACGAGGAGATAGAAAAAGCCCTTGTGACCTCCCAGGCCTCCCGCTTCATCGACACTTTGCCCGACGGCATAGATCACGCCGTGGTGGAAAGGGGCGCCGCCTTCTCCTCCGGGCAAAGGCAGCTTATATCCTTTGCAAGGGCAGTGGTGCATGACCCCGCAGTGTTCGTGCTGGACGAAGCCACCGCGCATATTGACACCCAGACAGAGCAGATGATACAGCAGTCCCTTGTCAACATGGCGAAGGACCGCACGATGATAATCATCGCCCACAGGCTTTCCACAATCCGCGACTGTGACTGCATATTCGTCATGTCCCGGGGCAGGATACGCGAAAGCGGCACCCACGAGGAGCTTCTCGCCCTTGGCGGCCGCTACTTCAACCTCCACCAGGCACAAAGCTCCTGATCATAATAAAAACACAAAATAAAAGCCCCCATTATAACGGGGGCTTTCTTTTGTGCTGCATAAAGTTTATCTGTTCTCGGAGATGTAGGTCTGCACTCTGCTTTGGACTATGCCCGCCGCGTCCTGGGCGGATCTTTGACCGTTGAAGAAGGCCTCCGCCTCCTCGGCGATTATCTCCTGCACCTTTGTGTCATACACCATGGCTGTGTTGACCGCAAACAGAAGCTCGTTCACCTTGTCGATATCTGCCTGGGTCATGTCGTCCATCTCGATGCTCTCGCCGCCTATCCAGTATGTGCGGGGGTATGTTTCCACATGCTCCACACCGTTTTCATCAGTCCAGGTGTAACTGGGGGGCTCCATGGCAACCTTGGCCAGTTCGTCCAGGCGCGAGCGCTTCACGGGGAAGCTCCACTCGATTGTGGACTGATGCTCATCTGAAAGGAAGTATTTGATGAACTCCCAGCCGCCCTGCAGGTTTTTGGACTTGGAGTAAAGGGCGAATTCCATGTCGCCCATGATCACGGAGCCGATGCCCTGGCTGGTGGGGAAGCCGATATAAGTGGGCTCCTCGCCATAGGCGTACTTTTTGACCATGTAATCGTTGTATTCATAGAGGTAGGTCATCTGAAGCAGCGCTTCGCCGTTCCTTATGCGCTCCTCATCGCTGACATATGTGTAACCGCCGCCGCCTATATAGTCGCCCGCAGCTATCGACAGGGCTACGCGCTCAGAGGATCTGGCTGTGGAGTAGCCCATCTCAATCTCCTCCTGGGAGGGGAACTGGGCCGCAAACTCCAGAAACTTGGCAAAGTTGCCGTCGTCGAAGCTGCACCTGCCGGTGGCTCTGTCAATGAAGGAATCCAGCGACATGAATGTGCTCATCATAAGGATGCTGTCGCGGGAGGTATTTGCAAAGGACACCATGCCCTCCGGCTTTGTGGCCATGACAGCGTTTAGATCATCCATCGTCCAGCCCATTTCAGTGCCCACGTCTGAGGACTTGCCCATCACTGTGTAGACATTGAATGAGGATATTATGGAGTAAAGCTTGCCGTCCCTTGAATATGCCTCAAACACATTTTGCAGGTAATCCCCGCGGTTAAAGTCCGGGTCATTGTCCATGATCGGGTAAAGGTCGGCAAAAAGGCCCTTTGAGATGAAGCTGTCAACTGGCATATTATAGCCGTCCACATAGATTATGTCCGGAACTATTCCGGAGATCAGGTCCGTGTTCAGCTTCTCAGCGCCGCCGCTGTAGTTTTCTTCGGTGTTATACTTTGAGTAATCGTTGACGCTTATTCTGTACTTTTCATTTGACTTATTAAAGGCAATTATGGCCTTTCTGACATCATAGCCCAGGTATTGCACCGCCATGGTAAGGACTGTTTTTTCCACCACGTCCTTGGGATCGACCTTTGTAAGGCGGGTCACTTCCACCTTGCTTCTGCCGCCGGTGTAATCATAGCCGATGCAGAATATCTCCTCGGCGGATATGGGGCTTATGGAACTGAGGGAGTCGGAGTCGATGTCGGAATCTATCCAGTTAAGAAGCTCGGTCATCTCCTGTGTTTCAAGATTATAGCCGTAAAGGGACATTCTGTCGTTCAGATAAAGATCGTAACCCTCGCCGCTTATGAATGTGTAGCGGTATGGTTCACCGGGAAGATTGATCTCGCTGTCCACGAAGCCCCTGGCGTTAAAATCCAGCTCCTTAAGGCCGTATGAGCTGGAGTTGGCGGAATAGTCGTACATGCTGACAAGCAGCTTGCCGTTGGCAACAAACATCTCGTTGACCCAGCCCTCGAAGGGGATGTCAAAGGCTTTCTGGCCGGTGGTAGAGTCCAGCACAAAAATCTTTTCGCCGGTGGTGATGGCGACATAGTTGTCAACCACGGCGGCATTCTGCACATAAAAATAAGAGTTTTCGTCCGTGCTTTCATTCAGCGAGGAAAGATCCATTCTGTTCATCTCCTCGCCGCTTTCCGCTTTGAGGGTGACCAGCTCGAACTTTTCCTCATGGGTCCATTCCTGTGTTGTCGGATTCATTTTGGAGGTTGAGGAATTGACAACAAGAATAAGATTGCCGCTACCGTCAATCCTCATGTTGTTGACATAGGTATAGCTGTTTGAGTTTTCGCTGTACTCGTTCTTCATCTCCATCAGAGTGTCATACTCACCGCTGGCGATGTCAACGGCCGCAATCTTCTGGGAGTAGCTTCCGTCATCGCCCACGCTGTCCACCACCGCGTAGACTTTGCCGCCACTAACAACGGCGTTGTTAAAATAGGTGAACTCCTCGGGCATCGGGAAGTACTCCGCCTTGTACACATGCTCCTTCACCGCAGCGCTGGCCGGGTCCGCGCGCTTACAGCTTGCGGCGATGGGCGTTATCAGCGCCACCATCAGCGCAAGGCAAACCAGCCTAATGATCGTTTTCCTGTTCTTCATCGTCTTGCTCCTCGCTAAAAATTTGTCCTGGGCTTTGACTTTCCCGGGTAATGCACTTGGTTATCAGCCAGTAAATTTATCCAATGTATATATTATGAACGCTTATACTAAAGTTTTTGTTTCTTTCTCCACAGTTTCCAGGTAAGTTTCTTTTTCTTTGCGGCCCTACCATTGTCCTGCCGGTGCTCGGTTGAAGGCAGCATCAGTGTCTCCTCTCTTTCCGCCTGTTCCTCCATAGCTCTCCGGCGGGCGTCGGCTTTTGTGCGCTGCCTGATCCAGCGTTCGTCGCGCTTTCGCTCGTATAGCTCCTTTATATCGCTCATACGCCATCTGCGGCCCTTCCACATGCGGACTGCTATCACCACCAATGTCACCGCCGGCAATATCGGCAGCAGGAACATCAGCAGAGTCAGCAGGGCGGCTCTTTCCTCCACCAGGCGCGCTGCGTTTTCCCAGTAAGGAAAGAAAACTGCCTTCGTGCGCATCGATCTTTCCCCCAGGGCCCCCAGCACCCTCGCCATTGCTTCAAGGCCATAGCGCGAGGAGTTTTCGACTATCTCCATCTGCTGTTCGTCCACACCCACTGCGCTTAGGAGTACATCCCTTGCAAAGCCCGATATGGGGTTGGGCAGCGAAGCCTCATATGAGGTTATGACCGCCTCCTCGTCCATTGTAACATATGCATCGTATGACATGTAAATGGCAGGTCCGGAGGAATATGCCAAATTTGTTGCAAGGTCGTCCTCCCGCTCTATCACCCCGGCGACAATATAGGGCTGGCCAAATATCCTAACCTTCATGCCCGCCACATCATGTGAGCCGAATAGCTGCCAGGCCGCTTCCTGGTCCAGCAACACCCTGTCCTGCATTATATCATTGCCGGAAAAATAGTAGCCACTTTTAAGCTCCAGGGGATGGAAGGTAAAGAAATCGCCACCCACCACGAAGGCAGTGTACCTGCCTGATGTCCTTTCGGATTCCACCGTGATATCCCTTTTTATCAAACTGTAGCAGTCCACATATAAACGGGCGCTTTCGCTTGCCGAAGAAATGGAGGCTTCCTCCAGCTTTTTATCTATGCTGTTTCTAAGCAGCCTTATACCATCCTGATTGATGCCGGAGCCCTCCTCCAGAAAGACGGACACCTGGGCATAGGGCTCCCCTCCCCCCCATTTTACAGCCGAGTTTTGCGAAAACATCGGGGCGGTGAGGGAGTTTTTCACCAGCAGAGCAGCTATCATCAGCGCCACGCACAGTGCGTTTAGGATGATCACCACAATATGTTCTTTTGTCAGCCTGCTGCGCCTTCGCGCCTTTCTAATCATCATTTTTCAGACAGCCTCACCTGCATGCCCGCCTCTATGGGCTTTGTGGAAGTGGTTATGATGAACTCGCCCCCCATAAGGCCTGAAACGGCGACATTTGTGTCATCGGATGCCATCTCCTGCACGTCCAGCCTTCTGGCGTAATATCTTGTGCTAAGGGGCGTCTGCTTCGCCTCGATATACAGCACGAACTTTCCGTTGTTGTCCTCGCGCAGGGCGCTCTTGGGCAAAACGGCCTCGTAGTTGGTGCTGCGCTGGCCCACCACGAAATCCAGTGTCTGGCCCACAGTCACATCGCCCGTGATGCTCATCTCCACGATTCTGCCCTGACCGGGGCGGTTGGGGTCGTTCTTCACAGCGGAAACAACAGCCTTTATTTCCTGCCACCATAGGTTCTCAATTGCGACTTCGTCGCCCACCCTTATCTGCTGGGCCTGCTGGTTTGTGACTGCGAAGCTTGAAGTGTAACCCTTTTCAACCACTTCGATTTTGGCCAAGCTGCTGCCGTCCTCGGCCAGATTGCCTGCAACGACGGATATTCCGTTTATTATGCCGCCAGCCTTGGCCGTCATCTCAATCTCGCCGGAGCTTTCCTCAGATTTATCTATCTTCGCCTTTATATCGTCGATTTTACGCTCATAGTCCTTGATGTCGAACTCGCCCTTGGCTTCCTCCAGATCGATCGCGTCCTTTAGGTTTGAAAGGTCCTTTTTATAGCCGTCGATAGCCTTTTCGCTGGTCTTTATATCGCTTTGAATCAATATAACCTTTTCCGCGGCAGCCACCTTCTTTTCGGCGTCTTTTATCGCCCCTTCCAATGTGCTTTTAAGCGACTCAAAGTAGTCTATCGTGTCGGCGATGATCTGCTGGTTGGGAGTGGAAACAGCCGCCAGGGCTCTGTTGGCATCAACCCAGGAAGCATATGCGCTAATAATCGAGCGCGCTTGGCTGACGGACGTGTTCGGGAAAAGTTTCCCCGAAGAAGTGTTTGCATTGGCCAATAGCGATGATAAGCCCTCGTCGTCATCGCCTGGGTCAGTCGAGACCGTAGCGGCAGCAAAAACGTCCTCTCCCCTCTCATAATCCATGTAGGCAGCATGCAGCCCAGCAATAAACCGGTCGATATCGGCGCTTGCGTTGCTGCTTTCCCCGGCGTAAGAATTCCGGTAGTCCTGGTTGTCCACCACCAACTCATTCAGAGCTTTTCGGGCAGCGCTTACTGCCTCATATTTTTCGGAGCCTTCTCCGGCGTCGCCCAACTGGACTTCCAGGTCGGCGATGTTCTTGTCCGCGTTTTCAATCTCGTCGTTCATGTCCTCGATGGTCTTTTCAGCGGCATCCTTTGCGGCTGCCGGGTCTTTGATTATGCTGGCGTCACTAGTGGCTCTTGCCAGCGCTGCCTGATGTTCCTTAAGGTTCTCTTCTTCTTCCTTTATTTGGTCACGCTTTTCGCTGTAGAACCGTCTGTTTTCAGAGCTGTCCGCCCCCAGCAGATAAAGAGCGTAGTCCTTTTCCGCATTGTAAAGCTCGTCCTCAAGGGCTTTGAGGTTCTCATCCTCGGTGCTTTCAAACACAAACAGCAGCTGGCCTTCCTCCACCATGTCGCCGTCCTTCACCTGCACGCTTTTAACGGTACGGTTGCCCATCATCTTAACGTCGGTGGTCATGTTGGCTAAAACCGCGCCCGTGCCCCTAATCTGTGACTTTATACCGCTGTATGAGGGATATTGGGCGGCCACCTCCGGCAACGAATAGTTCATGAAGGTGTTGGAAAAGAAGGTCAGCACAAGCATGACCGATAAAAAGATTATGGCCGCGTTCTTTACCCAGCCCCTGTTTTTGATTTTCTTTTCCGAAGGCTCGATACTGGTGTTGCGCCGCTCCTGTTGAATGATGCTCATAAAGTTCATCTTCCTTTCCGTTCGTCATGCTTTCTTCTTTCTTGTTTTGGGGGCGTCCTAGCCTTTGACGCCGCCCTGGTATGTAATTCCCTCCACCAGATATTCCTCGCCATAGAGGAACATCAATAGCGTGGGAACCATGTATATCGTCGCTACTGCGAAGGCCAGCCCCGCATCCTGGGAGTTTATCTTCGCCAGGAACACAGACAGAGGCTGCATCTCCGGGTCGGTCAGCATTATGAGGGGCTGCTCCACCATGTTCCAATAGTCGATGAAGACCAGTATCAAGACCGAATATATGGCACTTTGGCAAAGAGGCACGCAGATGTGGTAGAATGTCTGCCACTCTCCGGCGCCATCCAGCTTGGCCGCCTCAATCATGGCATCGGGAATCCTTCGCATGTATTTCGTCAATATAAAAACGCTGAAGGGAGCAAATATGCCTGGCAGCCATATGGCCCAGCGTGTGTCGATTATGTCTAGCCATTTGGCCACCAGATAGTTTGGCACCAATGTGACCTGATATGGTGTGAGCATCAAAACGATGTAGAGAAAAAATATCATTTCTTTGACTCTTCCTCTGAAGCGAGTGAAGCTGTAGGCGGCGAAAAGGGCCAGCACCATCTGGAAGATCACTATCGGCGCAACCAAAATCACCGAGTTCCAAAACTTGATCAGGTATTCGGGGCTTTTTATCAGCACAGTCATATACTGGCTCATTGAAACCATGTCCGGCAGGAACTTTAGGTTTATGCGTTCTGATATATAAACCTTGTTTCCCGAGCCGGCCACGTTTTGGAATATGACTCCGTAATTAGCGCTGATCTCCGTGGCGGACATGAACGAGTTGGTCATCGTCAGCACTGTCGGCATCAGAAAAAGCACCGCAAAAACGCAGGCAAAGACAGTCATCAGCGCCTTGGGCCAAAAGCCTTTTTTTATTATCATCCCTCCACGTCCTTTCCAAATCTATTTTCCACTATGAAAAGGACGCCTATTATGATGATCATGACGATGGCCATTATTATCGCCGCCGCAGAGAGCTTTTGGTAGTCCAGCGAGCGGAATGTGTTGTTCATATAGTGCTGGAGCATGTACAGCCCCTGGTAGGGGTAGTCGCCCGTGAGCAGATAGACTTCCCTGAAGACCTTGAATGTGTTTATGAGGGAAAGTATTGCAACAAACAGCACGGTGGATGAAATATAGCGCAGCTTTATATACCAAAACTTGCCAAAGGCGCCTGCACCGTCTATCGTGGCTGCCTCCAGCATGTCCCTTGGCACATTGCTCAAAGCCGCCATGAACAAAATCATGTTATAGCCCAGGTTTTTCCAGAGAAACAGAAGGATTACTACCATCTGGTTGTAGTCGGACTTCATCCAGTCAATCTTCGCCACACCGAAAACCGAGAGCCATTCGTTCACTGCGCCGTTGTAATGGAACAAGACCTGCCAAATCAGCACTATGGATGCCACCGGCACCATCATGGGGCTTAAGAAAAATGTCCTGAACTGGCTGGCGAAAAAGACATTATTATCTAAAAGGATGGCCAGCATCAGCGAAAGCAGCACTGCCATTGGCACGCAGACTATGGCGAAAGTGAATGTGTTTCTGGCCGCCTGCTGAAAGGCGGAGTTCTTTAGGACGCTTATGAAATTATCCAAAAAGACGAAGTTTGCGCCTATTGGGTTATCTATGAGCGAATAATATATCACAACGACAAACGGCAGCACAAAAAAAACGCACAGGCCTATCAAACTGGGGGAGAGGAAAGCTGCGTCTTTAGCCCTCTCCTTTGTCAACGCGTTTCTCAGGTTCTTTAGTTTCATCAGTCCCTCCAAGAGCAGCCATTTATCTCATACTAATAGATACGATACAGAAACGAATTAGTTTCGCAATTTCTGTAATTTTTAAAATTAAAAGTTAATTTTTTGCGATTTAAAGCCTTTTTCAAACCATTTAACGGTAATGCAACCATTACTATCCTTATTTGGGAAAGCCTGGGTGGATGTTTAGTTATGCCCCGGCGGAGGATTGGGCCAGCATAATCAGGTAGCCGATCACCTGAGAATAGGCGATATTATACGGGCAGACGCGGGAGTCCGAACTCACAGGAGCGCCGATGTCCAGCTTTTCGGCTAGGGCAAAAGCTGAGCCGGCAATTATTAGCTCGCTTTTGGCCATGCTCCATGCCGGCCCCAGCTCTCTCAGCCCCTTTAATGTCTGGGCTATTTCGGCAATCTTCCCTGCAACTTCCCGGGGGTCTTCCTCCAGAAGCGCCAAAAGCGCCAACGAAACCGGCGCACTGTGCCACTGAGCGTTATATCCGCGCCTTTTAAGCTCCTCGCTTATGTCGAACATTGAGTAAACAGCGTCGGGCTTGTCCAGCGCCGCCAGGGCCTGCGCCGTTGCAAAGGCGCCGCTTTTCCAGGAAAAAGATGAGCGAGCGCTCTCGTATATGCGCTCCACTTCATAGGCGGCATCCCGAGGATCCTGGGGGTTTTGCGCCAGCAGTATTATGTGGATATGGGCGTCGTTTGAGGTCAGCAGGGGGTGCATGCTCCTAAGCTCATCCCGGATGATCCCGGCGCTTTCTGCAATGCGCTCCGCGTCCTGCATGTCATCATCAAGGGAAGTCAACAGCGCCGCATTGGCCAAATATTCGCTTGCCCAAAATCGGCAGCCGCGCAAGGCTTCATAGACAGCCATGCTCCGCTGCAAAAGCCCCTGAGGATCATCATGTGCTGAGAGAAGGCAGGCCATGGGAAGCTGGGTCACCCTTCCCCTGAATGGCGAAAAAAAGCCGGCATTATTTTTAATCAAATCCAAAGCGCTCTGCACCCTGTCAGCGTCCGCCTCAAGACCCTTTAAAGCCAGTGCAAAAGCAGCGGCGCGAACCTGAGCGGCGTCGCGCCATTTAAACTGGGCGCGCAATATGCCTGCGTTTTGCCCATATAGATTAAGCAGTTCGTGCAAAACATGCAAAGCTGCCATGCCCACCTCCACATAATGTTATCCTTATATAAATATACATCAACAAACTAATTTTATCAAGAAAATTACACGAATAAAACATTGTTCCTTTCAATGAACGGCTAGTTCGCAGCCGATTTTTCCACTCCTTCCGGCTTACATTCATCCTGCTCGGCCTCATAGGCAGAAAGCATGGGCTTGAGCGTATTTTCTCCGCCAAACTTTCTGCGCGAGTAATTATCTGTTATCTTAATGACCACTTTTGCCATTAAAAGCAAGGCGATAAGGTTGGGGATGGCCATCATCCCATTCAATGTGTCTGAAATATCCCACACAAGATCCATTTCCAGCAGCGCACCCACCACTATGAACAACACAAAGATTATTTTGTATGGCATCACAGCCCTGCTGCCCAGCAGATATTCAACCGACTTTTCACCAAAATACGACCAGCCGATAACCGTCGCAAAGGCAAAGAACAGCACTGCAACCGCCAAAAGCCCCCCGGCCGCATTGCTGAACACCGTGGAAAATGCCTCCGCCACAAGAGCCGCACCCTGGATGGGCACTCCCCCCGGCCCGGTTCTCCCAACAACGCCTGTGGAAAGAAGGGCGAAGGCCGTCAGGCTGCAGATGACTATCGTGTCCACGAACACCTGGAAAATCCCCCACATGCCCTGGACAGCCGGCTCTTTGACATCGCTGGCGCAGTTGATTATGACCGATGATCCCAACCCCGCCTCGTTGGAGAAAACCCCACGCTTAAAGCCCATGGTCACCGCCTGTTTGACCATCACACCGCTTATGCCGCCGGTTATTGCGTTCACACCAAAGGCATTGCTTATTATCGATGAGAATATATGTGGTATCTCCCTGTAGTTTGAAAAAAGAATTATGAGGGTCAGGAGCATATATCCCCCCGCCATGAAGGGCACCATTTTTTCCGCAACAGCGCCTATCCTGGAAATGCCGCCAAGAATCACAAGCTGAGCAATTATGGCCAGCACGATCCCCGTGACTGCCGGCGGAATGGCAAAAGAGCTTTCAAGGGTGGTTGAAATCGTGTTGACCTGTGTCATGTTGCCGATTCCGAAGGAAGCCAGCGTGCAGCAAAGAGCAAAGGCCATGGCCAGGGGCTTTGCGATGCGCTTAAGACCCCTCATGCCCGAAAGCCCTTCCTCGATGTAATACATCGGCCCGCCTGCCCACTCGCCAGCTTCGTTCCTTTTTCTATAGTATATTCCCAGGACATTCTCCGCGTATATGGTCATCATCCCTGTAAGGGCGGATACCCACATCCAGAACATCGCTCCGGGGCCGCCCATCATTATCGCCGTGGCCACCCCCGCGATATTCCCCGTGCCGATAGTGGCCGCAAGAGCGCCCGACACCGCCTGAAGCTGCGATATTGACTTGCCCTTTGAGGCCGTCTCGGCTCTTGTCTTTCTTCGCAGGGCGGATATTATGGTGGATTCCAGCACATGGAACATGCGCCGAAACTGAAAGAACCCCGTTCCAAGGGACATTATCACCCCAACGCCCATTATCAGCGCCAATGTTGGCATCCCCCAAACGATTCCATTTAAAAATTCATTTACCTTTGCTATATATGCCAAAAAACTTGCCAATCTCCGCTTCCTGCCTTTCAAAACCCGTCTTTGCCCTTATATACATATTTTGCAAGGGCCTGTACTATACGGCGATGAAAGAAAATGCAAAGGAGAATCTAAGCTCACGTTTGTGGCGCAGTAACAGAAAAGGAATGCAAGGGGGCCTGATCTCAATGGATTTCTAAGACGCAAATAAGCGAAGCAGGAGGGGCACTCTATCCCGACTGCTGAGCCGATACAAACAAACAAAAAAACCGCTAGTAAAAGCGGTCTTTTTCTGATCAGTTTAAAATCGGGCCCAATAGAAAGTCAAATTATTTCTTGGGGAGCAGAGCGGTGCCAAGGGTTGCGAGAATCATGGCCACGCCAACTGCTGCAACTGAACCGGCAGCGGGAATGACGATTTCGGGCAGTACTACTTCGCCTTCTTCAACTTCGACCTCTGCATCATCGGGCAGCATGTAGAAGCTGTAGTTGGCCACGGTGACTGTGCCAGGAGTCGATGTACGTTCATTTTCTGTTACGGGGCCTGCGGGGCCGCCGGGGGCCGCCATCGCAAACACGGGCACTGCCAAGATCGCCAGTACTACCAAAAGTGCCAAAGCCTTCTTCATTTTTGTGTTCCTCCGTTCGTTAATATATTGAGGGGGTATTTCCTTACATGTAGTATACCAACA
>JBNRMR010000139.1:0-9783 GCA_050309705.1 Christensenellales bacterium
ATAGAGCCCGCTCCATGGATATCAGGCCGCTGAGCGTCATATTATTAGTTATAGGTCAAAGGGCAACAAAAAATTCCGGTTAGGAGGCAAAATGAAAACCACCGCATTGATAATGGCCGCCGGCAAGGGCGAGAGGTTTAAATCAAAAACCCACAAGACACTTAACAATATATGCGGCAAGGCTTTGATAGATTATATTATTGACGCCCTTGAGGGAATCCATGACGGGCTGCCCATCGTGGTGGTGAGCCATGAAAAGCAGCAGGTAATCGACCATTTCGGTGAAAGGGCGGTAATCATCGAGCAGGACCCGGCCCTAGGCTGGGGCACCGCCGTTCCCGTCAAGTCTGCCAGGAAGCTGTTGGAGCAGGCAGGGGGCATCGTGATGGTTTGCACCGGCGATACCCCCCACATAAGCGCCGAAAGCTTCCGCCAGATGAAGGCCCTTGTGGAGCAAGGCGCCGACGCAGCGATTTTGACCGTGGATTTCGACAATCCCTTCAAATATGGCAGAATTATCCGGGATGAAAACGGCAATGTGGCTGATATTGTCGAAGAAAGAGACTGCAATGAAAGCCAGCGGCTGATAAAAGAAATAAACACAGGCCTAATATGCTTTAGAGCGCAGGCTCTCCTTTCCGTCATAGACGATATCAAAAGCGACAACTCCAGGGGTGAATACTACCTGACCGACACCATCAGGCTGATCAGTCAAAGGGGCGGCGTGGTCAAGGCGTATAAGACTCTGGACCAGGCCGAGGGCCAGGGCGTTAACGATCAGGCGGACCTTGCGGCATCAGCGGCCATCATAAGAAAAAAGATAAACCATGCGCATATGCTAAACGGAGTTCAGATGATAGATCCCGGCGCGGTTTATATCGACCATGCAGTTAAAATTGGCCCCGGAACGGTGATTTATCCCGGTTGCGTCATCGAGGGCAAGACAATGATCGGCGAGGACGTTTTGCTTAAGCCCAACTGCCATGTAATCGATTCTGTCATAGAAAGCGGCGTTTCAGTGGAAAGTTCGTTTATAACCTCCGCCCACATCGGCCAGGGCACCAGCGTGGGGCCCAACGCATACATACGTCCGGACACGGTGGTGGGCAAAAATTGCCGCATAGGCAACTTTGTGGAGCTGAAAAACGCAAAGCTGGGCGACGGTACGAAGGCCGCCCACCTAAGCTATGTGGGCGATGCCGTTTTGGGCAAAGACGTCAACACCGGCTGCGGAGTGGTCTTTGTCAACTATGACGGCAAGAACAAGCATATCTCCACCGTCGGCGATAGAGCTTTTTTGGGTTCAAACTGCAATATCATCGCCCCGGTGACAATCGGCGACGACGCATATATCGCCGCTGGCTCCACCGTCACCTGCGATGTTCCCGCTGGCGCGCTGTATATCTCAAGGGCGAAAGAGGCGGCAATCAAGGAGGGCTGGGTGGCCAGGCGCAGGGAAAAGGGCCTTTTAAAATAGTTTTTCAACGCCAAAATATAAAAGCAATGGGCAGCAGCTTTTCCGTCCATTGCTTTTTTGCTATTTTTACATATCCATAAACCAGTGGTTCCTCATCGTTATGGGCGTCACATCATATGTGCGCTTAAACGCCTTATAAAAGGTGTTGATTGATGCGTAGCCGCACTGCCTGCTGACATCCTTAACTGACAGCCGAGTCTTGATCAGAAGGCTCCTGGCCTTTTCCATGCGCTGCGCATTGACATATTCCAGAAAGTTTTGCCTGTCTGCTCGTTAAGTATGCGCTGCAGGGTCGTCTTTGATATGATAAAATGCTCTGTAACCGAGTTCACGCACAGGTCCGGGTCATGTATCTGGGAATCAATATAGCTTATAATCGATCGATAGAATGAGTTGTCCTTTTTCTTCATCTGTTCAAAGCTAATATCCGCTATGCGGCGCGCGCACTCAAGCAGCTCATGGATAGTCTCCGCCAGCGTATTGTTTCTGGAATACTCCGGAAGGCGTATTTTTTCCGTCCTATAAAGCTCGCCGGAAATCAGGCTGATGAGGGAGTGCCTGTAGCAATAAAATAACTGCTGAATATCCGCCTCATCCATGGCGCCGGAGCAGCGCAAATCATCAAAGTCTTTCCTTATGAGCTTCTCGGCCTGCTGATATTGGCCACTTGATATCATTGAGGAAAACCTGGCAGTTTGAGCATCAGCCAGGCGGTAGATCGCATCGTTAGTTGCACGCGTTTCAAAAACACAAGAGTTTTCCACGCTGGTTCTGACCCGCAGCAGATGAAGGAGTTTTCTAAAAGTTTTTCCTGTCTGATAAATGTCGTCAAAAGCGAGGCTGACGGCGATCTGGTTATCGATATCGGTTTCTCTCAGTATCTTAATTTGTATCCGCGCAACCATCTCCCGGGCTTTTTCTTCCGAAACATATGGGTGCAGTATGACCATAAGGTTCGCAGTGAAGTGAACGATGCTGTCCTCATGTACATTTTGCTCACAGATATCCTTCAGCGCCACCCGCACATTGGCATGATCTTTGAGGAGCAATTCATCAAACCCGGTAAGGCGGACAACCAGCATGATGCATGGCTGGGGGAATTCCGGAAAATACTCCTGCACGGCGCCGGGCACTGAGAAGTCATAATATTCCCCGCGGAGCATTCTTTCCAGCAGATTTTCCTTGATAAGCACTTTTTGATTTGCCAGTTGGACCTTGCTTCTCTTCAGCCTGGCGACAATCTCCTCGATAAGTGCGTACATATTCTCGTAGCTGCTGTACAACCGCTTACCCCCGCTTTCTTGAGAGTCATCAATGGAGCGGGCGATATGCACTATCTTCTGCAAGGGCTTTGTGTTGTGCCGGGAATAAACAACAGACATGATGATTCCAAACAGCAAATATAGTATAAATCCTGCAAGAACGGTGTTCCTGTAGGAGTCCAGCTCACTCATGAACAGGGCCTTATCGATGCGCAGATAAGCCTCCAGCCCGTACATATGGCCAGTATGCCCTATCGTGATACTGTCATCAGGCACAGACACACCGTAATCAACCAGCATATTGCCCGATTCATCAATGACCATGATTGAGCTATGCCGGATTATGTCCGGCAGCGCCAGCAACGACAGTATGTCCTGTTCGTTGAAAACCGAAAAGAACACGTCCCTGTTCCACAATGTGTTCAGCGGCAGCGACACCGCGAAAACCACGGCCTTTCTGGTGTTGCCATCGGTTTCGATTACACATGGGGTGAGGGAGTAGGAGGTTTTTTCACGCCGCAGAGATAGCAGCCAGTCCTCCATGCTTTCGCTCTCGCTCTCCTTTAAATAAACGCCATAGTATTCCTCATGGGACAGGTGAGTCCGCCAGGATTCAAGCACGGACCCGTTTTTGAAAACGATCCCCGAGTTCGACACATGCGGGAATAATGAGGTTATATTATAGAACCGATTCTGAGCCTTTCTCCATTGGGCGGTGTTGATAGGAAGTATGTTCATGGCTTCGCTGACATAGGACAATGAAACGATGTCCTGGTCAAGATATAGATTATTAGCGGCGGTGATGATGAGATTCATTTCGTTTTCCAAGCTGCTAATGCCGTTGATCAACACCTGCCGGTTGGATCTAATGACGTATTCTTCCAGGGAATTTATGGTAATAAAATAAAGCGGGAGCAGGATGAGTATGAGGCAGAGAAAAAATGAAACATATGTGACGAAAAAACGGCGCTGTATTTTTGCTTGTCTGATCATGATGCTGCCTCCTTCTTCCTGATTCTCCACTATTGACGACACCGTTATGTTAACACATTTTACTTTTCAATGCACCCAAACCTTCGAACGCCCGCGCCATTCTTCCCTCAGTCTTAAAGACTTATGGCTATCACGCGCACTCTACAAACACATGGCTTTTTATATTCAAATAATTTTATCAGACATGTTTATCATAAATATTTATCCCTGTTTGGGCAATTGGAAAAAAGGAAAGGCGCCTAATTTCCAACTTATTTGGGCTTAAATTACAAAAAAGCTATCAAATATCAAATGGACTGCGCCAATTTGCATGTGCTATGATAAAAACATCCAAATAAAATATCTCAAGGAAAAAGACAAAAGAAAAACTCGGGTAAGGTTGTGGCTTTTCGGGCGATGGTCAATTCCGTCAAGTTGCTTACAAATCAAAGCATGTCTTTAATAACAAACAAAAAGGAGAGATCCACAGTGAAAAGAATGTCTGTATTCCTAATTTTTCTCGCCATCATTTTACTAGCGTCGTGCACGCCCATAACCCAGGGCGCTGACCCCACGGCGACCTCCGCGCCCCTGGCCTCGTCGACAGCCACAGCGACCCTCGCGCCCTCGCCGACAGAAGCCGCCACCGCTGAACCGGAGCTGACGGGCTGGCCGCAGCGACCCGAGAACCTGGTGTCACTCACACTGGGAGTGGCTGACAACGCCTCTATTGAGGACTGGGAAACCAACGCCATGACCCTTCACCTGGAGGAGCAGTTGAATGTGGACCTTTCATTTGAACTGCTGCCCTCGGCCGGGGCTGAGCTGGTACAGAAGGTGGAACTCATGGTGCTGGCGGGAGGGAAAGATCTTCCGGACATCATACTGCATAACCTGGGCGGACTGGCCAATTTGGAAAAGTATGGCCAGATGGGCATACTCGTGCCCGTTAACGATTATTACGATACCATGAGCTACTACATCGACACAGAAGGCTTGCCAAGCTGCGAAATGGCGCCCCTGACGAAGGAGGACTTCCTGCGCTACATCACCTCCAGCGATGGCAACATATACGCAATGGCATCCTATATGCCCAACACTAACAATATGTACGCACCGGCACGGATGATGATTTACTACCCCTGGTTGGAGGCAACCGGTATTGGCATGCCCCAGACAACAGAGGATTTTTACAATGTGCTGATAGCTTTCCGGGATAACGACTTGAACGGAAACGGCAATGCTGACGAAATTCCTCTGATGAGCTCCAAGGACAGAGTCACGACTAACTTGCTTAGGTCTTTGATGAATCCCTTCGTTTACACGCAGTCAAATTACCTCATCAATAAAGACGGCAAGGGAGTGCTTGAATTCGCGCCCATACAGGATGGCTGGAAGGAGGGCCTCAAATATATCAGGCGTCTTTTTGACGAAAACCTTATTTCGCCCCTGTCTTTGACCCAGGACCAGCAACAGCTGACCACCCTTCTCACCCAGGAAGAAACTGTGGTGGGAGCCTTCGCAAGGATATCCAACACAAATATTCCTGCCTCCGATCCCCGAAGGGTTGAATACGTCGGCATGAACCCCTTGGAAGGCCCCGATGGTACTCGCCAGGTGCCGGCTGAACTGCCCTACCCCACACCCGCCATGGTGATTACCCTTAACTGCTCCGACCCTGAAAGGGCGTTCCAGCTAGGCGACTACATGTGTTCCAATCTCATGAGCATATGGACGCGCTACGGCCGCGAAGGCGAAGAATGGGCCTTAAGCGATAAACCGGGACTGAGCAATTACTCGGCTTTGGGCTTCCAGGGCGAAATCACAACTCTCAATGAGATCTGGGGGCAGTCGCAGAATGTGTTTTGGGCTCAGGCCGGCCCCAGCATTCGGGACGATTCAATATTTGGCTTCCGTAGAATGGCGGAAGATCAGGACATCGCTCCGCACCTGATGCAGGGATATATGGTCGCCAATGAAAAGAAATACGCAAACCCCTATCCCGTGGGAGGAATGATATTCACCCAGGAGGAAAACGATGTGGTTGTGGAGTTCCGCTCGATCATCGAGGGCTTTGTCTCCGAGACCTTCGTGCAGTTTGTCACCGGGCAGAGGGATATCGACTCCGGATGGGACGCCTATTTATCGGAGTACGGCAAGATGGGGCTTGACCGCTACATGGACGCCCTTCAAAGCTGCTGGGATCGAATGAGCAAATAATTTTGCCATAGGAAATGAGCACGGGCTTCTTCCCTAACCCTGCACCGAAACCAGTAACGCAGGTTTGGGGAAGGCCCGGCTCTGAGCTTAGGAGGACACTTTCATGTTTGAAGGAATAAAAAGAAAATATTCCCGATTCTGGCAGCTATATCTGTTCCTTCTCTTGCCTTTTACCTATATTTTGATTTTTGAGTATGGTCCGATGGCAGGCTTGCAGATAGCATTTAAGAAGTTCAGCTATATTGGAGGAATATGGGGAAGCCCTTGGGTTGGATTTTATCAGTTTCAAAAATTCTTTAACTCCTATCAGTTCTTTAGGATTTTGCGAAACACCCTCATGCTCTCAGCCTATTCAATAGTGGCGTCATTCCCCTTTCCAATACTCTTTGCGTTCACTTTAAACCTCATTTTGAACAAGGCTTATAAGAGGGTGGTGCAGACCATCACCTGCATGCCCCATTTCATTTCTACCGTTGTGCTTGTGGGCTTGATGATGCAGATTTTCCACCCCATGGTGGGGCTATACGGCGCGATAGGCAGACTGATTACGGGACAGATGCCCCCGGATCTGATGGCAAGCCCGGCGGCATTCCCCCATATGTATGTATGGTCGGGAGTCTGGCAGGAGTTTGGCTATGGTTCAATCATATATTTGGCAGCACTGACAAACGTGAGCCAGGAGCTTCGCGAGGCGGCTTATGTGGATGGCGCGAACCGCTTCCGCGTCCTCGTCCACGTGGATTTTCCGGCCATATTGCCCATAATAATAATCATGCTGATATTGAGAACCGGGTCGGTCATGTCAATTGGTTTCCAGAAGATTTTTTTAATGCAGAACAGATTGAACATCAGCGTCAGCGAAGTGATTTCTACATATGTTTATCAGATTGGTCTTGGGTCCGTCGGCTCCAATGATTACGCCTATTCCACGGCCATCGGCATGTTCAATTCGGTGATCAACCTGATGCTTCTAACTACCGTTAACGCTATTTCCCGAAAGGTGAGTGAAACAAGTTTATGGTAAAAAAGCATATCTTATATGTGGCGCCGGTACGAAAAGCATGGGACGACAGGGTGCTGTATTTCACAGCGTATGCTTTGGTTACGCTTCTGGCAGTCGCAGTGCTGTATCCGCTGATATATATCTTGTCTTCCTCCTTTTCCTCGGGCGAGGCGGTCAGCACGGGCAAGGTGTTTCTGCTGCCGGTGGATTTCAGCCTTGAAGGCTACAGGCGCGTTTTCCGCAACCCGGACATATGGACCTCCTACGGCAACACCATCTTTTACACTGTCACAGGCACAGCATTCAATGTGCTGATGACCCTTTTCTGCGCGTTTCCCCTCGCCAGAAAAAACCTTCCCCACCGCGGCGTATTAACCGCCCTGTTCACATTTACAATGCTGTTCAGCGGTGGCCTTATCCCAACCTATCTGCTGATCAACAGCCTGGGCCTTATCAACACCCGCTTGGCAATGATAATACCGGGCGCTTTAAGCGTGTATCAGATGATCGTTACCAGGGCGTTTATACAAAGCACTATTCCCTCTGAATTGATCGAAGCGGCCCAGATAGACGGCTGCAGCGATTTCCATTTCTTTTTCAGATTTGTGATCCCATTGTCGAAAGCGGTCATTGCCGTCATTGCGATGCAGTACGCCATCGGCCACTGGAATTCATACTTCAATGCCTTCATCTATCTGTCCAGCAAGGAGCTATATCCTTTGCAGATCATATTAAGGCAAATTCTGGTGCTGAGTCAAATCAATCTAAGCGATGTCGCTGACCCGGAGTTGGCGACCATCATGCAGGGAATGGGCGATGTGCTCAAATACGCGCTCATCGTCGTGGCGACGGCGCCCGTTCTTTGCATATATCCCTTTATACAAAAATATTTTGTCACCGGCATGATGATCGGCTCCTTGAAGGGCTGAGCCTGACTAAAAAGGAGATATTATTTTGTTAACCGAACTATTATCAAAGGTGAGCCTTGAATCGTTCCTGCTATCGCGGGATGAATACAGACCGCTGCCCAAAATCGATGACCGCCATTGCTGGGACAATATCGACAAAGACATGGCGCGCTATACTATAGCCAAGGCGGAGCGCTTCATGCAAAGCGGCTATCCGCAGCTACCGGCAACTTTGTTCATGGACTTCTATAGGACTGGCGTCCGGGAGAACTTCCAGATAGCAGCCTATGAGCGCAGGGAGGCCATACTGGCGGCGCTTGTGGCGGAATGCATCGAGAACAAAGGACGGTTTATAGACTTCCTCATCGACGGCATATGGTTTTTGTGCGAGGAGTCCAACTGGCTGACGCCGGCAAATTCTCCGGGAAGGCCCGATGGCAGCCGAGAACTGCTTCCCGATATAAACAGGGCGTTTATCGATCTTGCGGCCTCGGAAACAGGAGCCCTTATGGCGTGGATATATTATTTCATGAAGGAAAGGCTGGACGCCGTCACCCCGGTTATCTCAAAGCGGATGGAGATTGAGGTGGATAGGCGCATACTCACGCCTTATTATACCAAAGACGACATGCGCTGGATGGGACTCAAAAGAGAAGCTTCCGGTGAAAGGCGCGGCAAAATCGGCAACTGGAATCCGTGGATCAACTCAAATGTTCTTGCCGCCCTCCTTCTGATGGAGAGTGACCAGAAAAGGCGCATTGTTATAGTCGAAAAGATTCTGCGCTCCCTAGACAGTTTTCTTGAGGGCTGCAGCGACGACGGCGGCTGCGATGAGGGCCCCAATTACTGGAACTTTGGCGCGGGGATGCTCTTTGACGCCCTTGACATGCTCTATATGGCCACCAAAGGCAAATACTGCGTGTTTGACAATCCGCTGATTAGAAAGCTTGGGCGGTACATCTACTGCGTGCATATATCGGGGGATAGATATGTGAACTTCTCCGATGCGGACCCTCATCTTGCCATCAAGGGTGAGAGGCTTTACCGCTACGGCGCCCGCGTTGGAGACGAAAAGCTGGCTGCCATGGGCGCCGGCATATTCGTACCAAAGTGGCAGTTTAACATAGGCTTTCGCAATGTGTACTGCGGTCTTTGCACTGTGGTAAACTTCACCAAAATGCGACAGCTAAGCTGCAGCGCGCCCCATGTCGGCGACGTATGGCTTAAGGATATTCAGGTCGCGGCGTCCAGGCAGCGCGAGGGGAGCGATAAAGGGCTATATTTTGCGGCAAAGGGCGGCCACAACAACGAAGGCCATAACCATAACGACGTCGGCCAATTCATACTTTACCATGACGGCCTTCCCGTCATTATTGACCCCGGGGTCGAGCGTTACTCAAGCGTTACATTTGGGAAGAACCGCTATCATTACTGGACAAAGCAGTCCTCCTACCATAATCTGCCTGAAATCAACGGACACATGCAGATGCAGGGTGAGGAGTTTTGCGCGGATGAGGTTTCCCGGAAAGTCGATGAAAAGGCTTCGGAGTTTTCATTGGATATCGCAAAGGCTTATCCGGATACAGCACGCCTAATGTTTTGGCGGCGCCTGATGAGCCTTGACCGCTATGAAGGCAGCTTTAGTCTAACCGAAACATTCGCGCTGACTGATCCCGGGGATATAGTCCTGAACCTGATGACAGTGTGCCCATGCGAGGTCGCAGAGGGCGTAGTGAACCTGCGAATGCCGCAAGGACGAGATATTGAGCTTCGCTTTCCCGGCGATATTTTGACCGCTACCTGCGAAGCCGTCAAGCTCACGGACGAAAAACTACGCAGGGTCTGGGGGCAAAATGAGCTATATCGCCTGCGATTGGCATTTAGTAAAACCGTGTCGGAGGGAAGCCTCACTCTGAAATTTTCACCCGGCAATGCCGCTTC
>JBNRMR010000140.1:0-6136 GCA_050309705.1 Christensenellales bacterium
TTTCAGTGAGCCCCGAAAATGCTGTTGGCAAGGCTCCCTGTTTTGAACAGGGTGAACACCAGCAAAAAGGTGTAGCCCATGCACGACCAGATGGCGTTGATGGGATCGCCGCTCACGGCAATGCCCTGTACCAGCACGGCGTAGATTGCCACGCACACCATGATCAGCAGCCCCTGCATCCCAACGGCGCACAGGGAGCGCAGATAATTCTGGCCCATGTGTCCGTATTCTCGGTTTGTCAGGGTGGCAAATGGGATCGGAGCCAAACTCGTCCGCATATATATTTCAATCATGCGGCCCCATACCACAACGAAAACGGCGATGTTCATAGCTAACATGATTATTTTCACTAAGAACGATTGCAGCCACAGGCCGAGCAGGGAGCCGATCTCCATGAGTTCAAGCTCGGCCTCCAGCGCGGTGAGCATATCTGCGGTTACGTCCGTACTTCCCACAATCAGCCCCGCCGCGTTATTGACCACGCTCTGCGCCACATCGAACACGCCCATGACGATATTCCATGTATTTGACAGCACCAAGATCGCCGCCGCCGTTTTGAATATCCACTTAAAAAATATCCAAGTGTCCACATCGTGCAAATTGTTTTTTTCGATCAGGAGCTGGATTAACTCCCATGTCGCAACAAAGGTCAGCACAAGCCCCGCAATGGGGAGCACCACGACCTCGGAAAGATTTTGTATCATGGAAAACACTCCGGGGTTCCATGCCCCCGGAGTGCTGCCCACTTGCGCCGCTATCTCTCCGACCTGTGCGTTTACGTTATCGAACAGGCCCGACAGGTTGCTCATGATGCCGTTAGTCAGCAGGCCCCGGAGCCATTCCTCGATCCAGTCGGTGAGAAAGTCCATGTATTTTACCGCCTTAAAACAGAGTGGAGAGCAGGGGAACAAGCGTCAGGCCGAGCACGATGATGCCGCCGCCCGCCATGAGCTGCTTGATCCCTTGACTTTTCGCGCCCGGATTATCTGCGCCATAACCTTCCAAAAGGTTGATAACGCCCCACACGGCAAGCCCCGCGCCCAGCGCGACAACAAGGGTTTCCAATGTTCCGATAGCAGAAGTGAAAAATGACATATAGTGTACCTCCATAATTTTATTTGGATATAAAAAACCGCTCTAATTGGCGGCTGTACCTCTGGACAAAATGTCCAGAGGTGTTATGCAAAAGCGTCGGGATCGTCCAGATCGGAATAATCGAGAATGTCCTCGTCCCCGGTTATATCCTCCGGCTCGTCTGCGTCAATGACCGCGTAAACCTCGCTGGGCAATGGCCGCATCCGGCGGTTTACCAGCTTTGACGCATCAAAAGCGTTTTTCTTATTCGCCTCTGCGGTCTGCTTATAGTTGGGATGCTTCTTTAGGTCATATTTGGGGGAGCAGAACGGCCGCAGGCCCCGTAGCTGGACGATGCACCGATCTCCCGGCATGGTTGTGAGCTCGTCTATCGTCATAAGCTCACGGCCAAGCGATTGCAGATTTTGGTTATAGCTCTCGCTCTGGCCCCGTGTCCGGCCCTCGGTATACATGTTGATTGTCCCTTTTCCGAGCACCTCCGAAAGCTCTTTAATTGTGCTGTGCTCACGCCCGCCAAGAAAAATCACGCTGTCACAATTTCCTAAAATCGTTTCAGCGTGATCCTTATAAATGCCTTTAAGCTGTGACTGCGCCTGCAAAAACAGGGTCAGGGATATTTCACGGGAGCGTATGACGGCCATAATTTTTTCAAGCTGCGGCACTTGCCCGGTGTTTGCGGCCTCATCCCACAGGACACGCACATGATAGGGCAGCCTGCCGCCGTACTTGTTATCGGCCCTCTCGCATAACAGGTTGAACATCTGCGAAAAGGCCAGCGCAACAATGAAGTTATAGGTTGTGTCTACATCGCTGATAACAAAGAATGTCGCGGTTTTCCTGTCGCCCATGCGGTCGAGCTCAAGCTCGTCATAGCTGATGATTTCCCGAAGCTGGCCAATATCAAACGGGGCCAGCCTCGCCCCGCAGGATACCAATATGGATTTTGCCGTCTTGCCGCTGGCCAATTTGTACTTTTTGTACTGCCTCACGGCAAAATGCTCAGGGGTACGCTTTTCCAAGCCCTTAAACATGTAATCCACGGCGTTCATAAAGGACTCGTCATCCTCTTTTGTTTCCATGCTGTTCAGCATATCCACAAGGGTATTGAGGTTGCGCTCCTCCTCCGGCCCCTCAAACACGATGTAGCCGATCAGGGCGCAATATAACAAGGTTTCCGCTTTTGTCCAGAACGGATCGCCCTCGGTGCCTTCCCCTTTCGTGTTGGTGATCAGGCAGTTTACAAACTTCAGAATGTCGGACTCGGTTTTGATGTAGCCCAGCGGATTATAGTGCATACTGCGGGCAAAATCCACGCTGTTAAATATCTTGATTTTGTACCCGCGCTTTTTGAGAAAAGAGCCGACCTGCCCTAAGATCGAGCCCTTCGGATCGACCACAACGTAGCTGCATCCGGCGTTTTTGTCTGCGCTTGCCTGCAATAGCTGCGGGGTAAGCCAGAATCTTGTTTTACCGCTGCCGGATGAGCCGATCACGGCGGCGTTGAGGTTTCGGGCGTTGGCCGGATTTTTGGGGCGGGTGTTCATGGTCAGGAGCTCCGTGCCGCTGAGGATCACGTTGTTTTCAAACTTCGGATCGACAAAGGGCTTGATGTCCTCGGCGGTTCCCCATCGGGCCGAGCCGTACTCCGCATCCTTGCGGAATTTCTTTGCTTTTTTAGCCTTATTCCATACAATGACGCGGATCAGGACGGCTCCGCAGAGCCCCGCCAGCAGATCGAAACCGTGTCCCGGCACGATTGTCCCAAAGGCCGGGCCGATGGTCTGTATCATATTGATCAGCTTGTTTCCCGCGTCTACCCCCGGCGCAACGCGGTAGGCTTCGCCAAGCTGGGCGAACGCCCAAAGCAGAAACACATAGGGGATGTTCGGGATCATGTACCTGCGAAGCTTATCTGTCATTATGCACCGCCTCCCGCGTCTTTTCACGCTGGCGGGGCCGAGAACGGGCCTGCTCCGCATACTGTTTTAACTGCCGCAGTATGGACGGGCGCTTTTCCTGCGCCCGCGCCATGACGCGCTTTGTGTAATCATTAAAGGCAGCGGTGATCGCGTCGGCTTGCCCCGCCTTGAACAATAAAAGGTGTTTTTGGGGGCCGGTCTTGTAAAAGGCATAGTCCACGCCATACCTCCTGGCCACGCGATCCCAAAGCCGGGTATTTCCGTCCAGCGGGATTGTCTTGCTGGAATTGGTATGCCCCAAAAGCTGCTTTGCGCTTTGCTTGCCACGGGGCGGCTGCGCCTGTTTTTGCCGCATTTTTCGATAGGCCGCAGACACAGCCCGCGCAAGCACACGCGCCGTCAGCTTACCAGCCTTAACGGTGATCGCCACTGATCGGCGCTCTATATCTTCCTGTATACGGGTCGCCTCCTTTCAACGGCCCCGCCACTTCTGGACAAAAAGTCCAGAGGTGGCAAGCGTCGCGGGAGCCTTACCGCTCATCCCGGCGGGTGTCCCTGCCGGGTGCGCTTTTTTGGGCCTGATCGATTTTGTCCTGATAGTGCTGCATCGTCTTACGGATTGAGGGCCTGCGCTGTGCCGATTTCTCCAGATGCGCCAGCCGTTCCAGCGCGTTCTCCACGCTTTTACGGGCAGACAGCAGGCTGGCGCGCTCGGCCCGGAATGGGGCCGATACTGCTTTTGCCAGCCTGCCGGGGGCCTTTGCTTCGACAACGGCCTCCTTCCCCACAAGGGCGCGTCCCGCATTTTTGATATGCCGCCCGGCCTCATGGTACTCGGCGCTCACCGCCTCAATTTTGGCAATGGCACGGTCATCGGCCTTAATGCTCTCGGACAGGCCGTCCCGCATGGACTCCAGCGCGGGGCGCAGCTTAAAGAAACGGGCCGCATTGGATAACGCCTGGACTCCCTTTTCCTTAAAAGCGGCCAGCAGACTTTTACAGCCCTCAATAATGCTATCCTTCAGCGCCTCCAGCCGTTCCCGCAGGGTGAGCACCTGATCCTGCATGGTAATGACGGCGTTTTGCATGGTCTTTTTCATGGGGCCTTGCTTCATGCCAGCAAGCTGCTCCCGCATGGCGGCGAGTTCTTTCACCGCGCCGTCAAGCTGTTTTTCCACCTCGCCCACATAGCCGATCACATCCAGCAGGTCTTTCATGGCATCGGTATGATGCTGTTCCATTACCGACAAAAGCTCCTTAACCTGCGGGTGCTCCATCAGGGGCGGGGATTTTCGTTTGCTCATCATTCATTCCCCCTTTCGTGGGAATTGCCGTCAATCATCGCCCAAATCCCGCCCCTGCCGCTTGACGGTTAAAATCCCGTCCAGCGTGGTTGCCGTAATGCCAAGTCGGGCGGCAACGGCAATGTCGTTTTTCACATCCTCGTCCACCTCGTCGCCGCACACCACCAGCACATGAGAGCGGCGCAGCAGATCGCGCCCCATGTCGATGGCGCTTTTGTGCTCCTCGGGAATCGCGTCATTGAGGAACAGGGGCATATACATAGTCGGGCAAACAGGCGAAAAGCCCGCCTCGTAAACCGCACGGCAGTACCGCGCCGCCAAATCGGTATCTTCGTATTCATCGCCGCTCCAAGCGGCGGTTATATATGCCAAAGGTCGCTTCATATTTGTTACCTCCGTAATTTTTGCATAAGAAAAGAGCATGGCGGCTGTGTAAGCCATCATGCTCCCTCGTTGTGGGATATTCAGATTTCTATAATCCGCAGGTCTTTTTCATTGACACGGGCAAACCGTATAGTCTGCCAAGTGCCGCCTTTTTCTCGTCCATCGTAAACGGCGATCAACCTCCGGGCTGTTCAACCTAACCCCATCCCTTTCCATTCATGGAAAGGGGGTGGCTCTGGGGAATATCCCCGCCGCCCTGCCGCGAATAGCATAACCGGGGCTGCCCGTCAAGAACAAGCCGCCTATCGGCGGTGGCGCTCACGCGCCATTCTTGACAGCCCGCTCCCGGCCATGCAATGAAAATATGCGGCGACGGGGAATATTCCAAGAGCCAAGCTGCGGAACGGGGGAGCGCCCGCACCTCTGGACAAAATGTCCTCAAGTGGAAAGGTTCTTATTTTTCCAGAGTGGGTTTCTTTTCGGGCTTTTCGTGGCCCTTTTCCTTTCCAGACCAATCGTCCAGCAGCTTGATGATCTGATCCTTCATTTCACGGGGCGTTTTGTCCTTGCCAAAATACTTATTGAGCTCCTCACTTGAAATAATCACCTTGTCAACCTCCTTTTTCTCCTGACTCAGAATACCGTCGATAACATCGCCGTTGAGTTTGCCGTCCTTATCGAACTCACGCATTTTCTGCGCCTGTGACAGCGACGGGCTGGACTGCTGGCCCTCAAGAGAAATAGCAATCAGCCTTTGATTTTTGGGCTTGATGAACGAGATTTCTACGGCGGGGGTAAAGGACAGTTTTTTCTCGTCCACCGCCGCAATCAGATCAGGCACAAGCTCGGTCAGGCGCATATACCGCTGCACCTGTTTGGCGTTCATGCTGTTGCGTTCACCGACAATATCCACCGAGCGTTTCCCGGCATCGTTCTGGTCAATTTGTCCAGAAGTGCGGGCTCCCTGCCGCTTAATGGCCTCCACCTGCATTTTGAGGGATACGGCCTTTTCGCTGGGCAGGATTTCGCTGCGCTGGCGCAGGTTGTCGTCGGTCATGGCGAGGATGGCCTCCTCGTCGGTCATGCTCCGAACGATACAACGCATATCGGTAAACCCGGCAAGCTCGCTTGCCTTATGCCGCCTATGCCCGGCGATAATTTCATAGCCACCCTCAGACCGGAGGCGCACAAGGGCTGGCTGGTTTACGCCTTTTTCCCTGACGCTCTCAGCCAATGCCCTCATTTCCTTATCATCCCGAACACCAAAAGGATGATCCTTGAATGGATAGAGCTCCGACAAGGGAATAAAGATAACCTGTTCCGCTTCAACAGGCCGGGGGGCCTCCCGGGGAACGGGCGGCATTTCCTCGGCGGGAGCCGGGGCCTGCTTTGGCGCAACCGTTTTTTTAGCGGTACTGGCCGCAGGCTTTTCCG
>JBNRMR010000141.1:0-3047 GCA_050309705.1 Christensenellales bacterium
GTTAAGCCTAAGCATATCCCCGCCTCCCTCTACGATGTGGACCTTGAAAAGGAGGCCTCCATCGACATCCCCACCAACCCGGAGGAAAAAGTCTTCGTTTTCCTGCTGGAGGGTGACGGCTTCATAAACGGCCAGGAAATACCTGAAAAAACCGCCGTGCTTTTCGGCCCGGGTGACTTCATCTCCGTCGCTTCGGGGGGGGCGCCCCTTCGCTTCATGACCTGCAGCGCTAAGCCCTTGGGCGAGCCTATCGCCTGGGGAGGCCCCATCGTGATGAACACCCGCCAGGAGCTGCAGCACGCCTTCGATGAGCTGAAAAGGGGTACATTCATAAAGCACCGCTGATTCCACTTCACTATGCAAACAATAAAAAGGCATGCCATGCAGGCAAGCCTTTTTTGTTTTCGCATGTTTTACCAATGAATTTTCACAGCCACTGCTGATGTTTTTTGATGTAAAACCCTTTTATCAACTGAGCCGCCACGAAATATCCCGCCAGTAAAAGCGCCAGCCAGGGGGCAAAAGCCAGGGGCAGCGCCATCATGTCGATGCCGATGGCCAAGCCTGTGAAGCCCACCGCAATTGAAACCGCCGCCACCAGCAGAGTGGAAAAGAGCAGAGGACTTGAAGGCCTGCTTTGTGCAAAGGGGAGTTTCGCAGTGCGGATCATGTGTATGACCAGAGCCTGGGAAACCGTGCCGAAAACGAACCATCCGCTCTGGAACAGAGGGGCAAGTTCCATTCTGTTGGCGCCGATGGCCCACCACATCACTGCGAAGCAGGCGATATCAAAAAGCGAGCTTAAAGGCCCCATGTATGCCATGAAAGATTTTATCGACCCCGTTTCCCATTTGCGGGGCTTTTTCACATATTCAGCGTCAACATTGTCAAAGGGCATGCCCATCTGCGCGAAGTCGCTCAAAAGATTTTGTGCCAATATCTGCACAGGCAGCATCGGCAAAAAGGGCAGAAATATGCTTGCAAATATCACCGATATCATATTCCCGAAGTTGCCGCTCGCCGCCATTTTGATGTATTTAATTATATTGCCGAAGGTGCGGCGGCCCTCGACGACGCCGTTTTCCAGCACCATAAGATCCTTTTCCAGCAAGATGATGTCCGCGCTTTCCTTGGCGATATCCACCGCGTTGTTCACCGAAATGCCCACGTCCGCCTGCCGAAGAGCCGGAGCATCGTTTATACCGTCGCCCATGAAGCCCACTGTGTGGCCATTTTCCTGGAAGGCACGCACAACCATCTCCTTTTGAACAGGCGAAAGCTTGGCGAAAAGGTCGCAGGTTTTGACGGCCTCCTTAAGCTGATCCTCGTCCATGCGCTCAACGTCGCTGCCGGAAAGGAGAACAGAGGTGTTGACACCCACCTTGCCGCAGACCTTCACCGCCACGCCTTCACTGTCGCCGGTCAAAACCACTGTGCGAACACCATGCTCCTTAAGGGCGGTGACTGCCGCTTTCGCGCTTTCCTTCGGCGGGTCCAAAAAGCCCACGAAGCCGATCAGCACCATGTCATTTTCGTCTGCCACGCTGAACGCACCGCTTTCGGGCACATGGTTTTTTTGGGCCACTGCGATCATCCTAAGGCCCTCCCCGTTGTGCTTTTCATATGTCCTCATCGCCGCGCCCCTGCTTTCATCATCCATTGGCACGACGCGCCCATCCATCTCCACAAAGGCGGAAATGGAGAGTATCTCCTCCACCGCGCCCTTTGTAATCAACTGCCTTTTGCCGCTTTTATCCTGCAGGACCACGCTCATCCTGCGGCGGGAAAAATCAAATGGGATTTCATCAATGCATATATAACCATCGGGGATATCATCCAGGCCGTATTTCACCGCACGGTTTATTATCGCCAGGTCAATAAGGTTTTTAAGCCCCGTCTGAAAATGGCTGTTCAAATACGCATGGCGCAAAACCCGCTTGTCGTCCTGGCCGCGAATGTCCATATACTTTTCAAGAACGATTCTGTCTTCAGTTAAAGTGCCGGTTTTGTCTGTGCACAGAACATCCATCTCACCGAAGGTCTGTATTGCCCCCAGACTGCGCACGATGACCTTGTGCTTTGACATGGTAACCGCGCCCTTTGCCAGCGTGGATGTCATTATCACGGGCAGCATCTCCGGGGTGAGCCCCACTGCGATGCTTATGGCAAAGAAAAGCGAGTTATACCACTCCCCCTTGAATATGCCGTTTATAAGGAAAACTATGGGCACCATCACCAGCATCATGCGCACCAAAAGGCGGCTTACAGAGTCCACACCCCGCTCGAAGCTGGTCTTTGACCTGTCCCCGGAAAGTGACTTTGCCATTGAGCCGAAGTATGTGTCATTGCCGGTGAGCATCACCACGGCGGTGGCGCTGCCGCTGACGATGTTTGAGCCCATGAAGCCGATGTTTTGAAGATCAGTCAGACTCTCCTCCTGCGCTACCTCCGCTTCGCTAAACTTTTCAACAGGGCCGGACTCGCCCGTCAGAGCCGCCTGAGCCACAAACGTGTCCTTCGTCGTTAAAAAACGCAGGTCCGCAGGCAGCATATCCCCCGCTGAAAGCTTCACTATGTCCCCCGGGACCAGCTCCTCCATCGGGACTTCCACCAGTCTGCCATCTCTAAAAACTCCCGCCTTGTTGGATATCATCTTGGAAAGCTCCTGCGCGGCGGCGTTTGAGCGTTCACTTTGCACAAAGGCGATTATTCCCGAAATGATCACCAGCGCCAATATGATTATCACCGTTAGATAATCCGGCTTGATGGATATCACCACGTCCGTGACATAAGTGATGGCAGCAATCAACAGCAAAATGATGTTAAATGGGTTTATTATCGCCTGCCTAAGCCTGCGCGAGACGGTGTTCTTGTCTCCTATGGTGATTATGTTCCTGCCGAACTCCGCCTGTCTTTCCTGCGCATCCTGGCTTGTGAGGCCGTCTTCTGCTGCGGAAAGCCTTGAAAGCAGAGTTTCGCGTGACATGGCCGCATATTCCCGCAGGGTCGCTTCCGTATCATACTTTACAGCCGTTGACACGTCTTTG
>JBNRMR010000142.1:0-13114 GCA_050309705.1 Christensenellales bacterium
ATCTTTGGACGCAGGCCTACAGCGACTGCGGCCTTGACCCGGGAGAGTTCGCCCAAAGGGAGATCGATCCCTCCGCTCCCCTGCCCTGGGATCACATATCCTTCGGCGTAACAAAGGAGTTTTTAAACTCCGAGAGGGAAAAAGCCCTTGAGGGCAAGACCACAGACGATTGCCGCGGCGGTTGCCTTGCCTGCGGCCTTCAGGATCTTTGCGAGGGAGAGTGTCCGACATGCGCGCTTTAGTAAGGATTGAAAAAACAGGCGCAGCCCGGTATATATCCCACTTGGACCTGCAAAGGAGCTTCCACAGGGCCATCCGCCGGGCGGGGCTGCCCATCGCATATTCACAGGGCTTCAGCCCACGGATGCTGGTGTCATATGCCACCGCGCTGAGCCTGGGCCTTGAAAGCCGCTGCGAGATAATGGAATTGAGGTTGACAAGAGAGCTTTCTCCCATATTGATAATGGAGAACCTTAACTTGGCGCTGCCGGAAGGCATAAAAGTGTTGGGATGCCGCAAGGCGGGGGAAAAGTCTCAGTCGCTCTCATCGCTTATAATGCGGGCGGGCTATGATGCAGCCGTTTCCTCTGACTGCTCCGATTTAGTCAAAGCTTTCCTGAGCCTTGAAAGCTGTTTTGTGGAAAAGCGCAGCAAAAAGGGAGTGCAGAAGGTGGATATCCGCCCCATGGTCTTTGATCTGATCTTCGAAAAAGACGGCGGTGAAGGCGGCGTCATAAAAATGCTGTTGGAGCACACGCCCACGTCCTCGTTGAACCCGCAGCTTTTGCTGGAGGCCATGGAAGCCCCTCCGCCGTGGCGCATAACAAGAACGGGGCTGTATACTTTGGTCGGCAGACAAACTGTGGACATCTGGAAAGGTGAAGGCATCATATGAAGCGCGAAATTATAATTGATGTTAGCGGCACCCTGACAAGGGTCGCCCTTTGGGAGGATGGCGATATCCAGGAGCTGTATGTCGAGGGTGAGAACGACAGCCAGCTTGTGGGCAGCGTTTTCAAGGGCAAGGTGCAAAACATTTTGCCGGGAATGCAGGCAGCCTTTATCGACATCGGCCTTAGCAAGAACGCCTTCCTCTACGCAGGTGACCTCCTGGCCGACAAGGATGACTTTTTGGGCGTTGACGAAAAAAACGTGGAGAGAACGATGCGCGATCAGCCCTCCATCCGCAAGCTATTGCGAGTGGGGCAGGAGCTTTTGGTACAGGTCATAAAGGAACCGGGGGGAACAAAGGGCCCCAGGGTCACCACCCATCTGACCATCCCGGGAAGATCCTGCGTTCTGGTGCCCAGCCTTGACTATGTGGGCGTTTCAAGGCGCATAGAAAGCGAAAGTGAGCGCAATTTCCTGAAGGAAGAAATCGAAAAGAGCAAGCCTGAAGGCATGGGCGTAATCGTTCGCACAGCTGCCCGGGGCATGGACCAGTCCGACTTCAAGCAGGAGCTGGATGCCCTTGTCTCCCTTTATGACAGCATCTTGGAAAGAGCCAGGTCGGTCAAAGCCCCTGCCAAGGTCTACAGCGACAAGTCCCTGGCTTACAGAGTAGTAAGAGACATGCTCACCGGAGATATCTCGCGACTGGTCATAAACGACCGCTCCACCTACGAAAGCGCGAAAGGGATTGCGGCGGCGTTCTCGCCGGAGCTGGCCTTCAAAGTGGAGCACTACAGCGGTGAGATGCCCATATTCGATGCCTTTGACATTGAAAAGAAAGTCAAGAGCGCCATTGAGCGCAAGGTCTGGCTGAAAAACGGCGGTTATCTGGTGATCGACCAGACGGAGGCGCTGACGGTAATCGACGTGAACACCGGCCGCTTTGTGGGAAGCACCAACCTTCAGGACACCGTTTACACAATGAACATGGACGCCGCAAAGGAGATCGCCCGCCAGATTCGCCTGAGGGATATTTCCGGAATAATCATAATTGACTTTATCGACATGCTCCAGGAGAGCGACAAAAAATCCGTGGTGGAAGAGCTGCGAAAGGCTTTTGCAAGCGACCGCACCAAGACGAACATCGTGGGGCTCACAGGGCTGGGCCTTGTGGAGATGACCCGCAAAAAATTGCGCCAGAGTCTTTCAGGCGTAACGCAGCGCGTCTGCCCGCTTTGCCACGGCGAAGGCCGGATACTCAAGTCTGAGCAGGTGGTGAACTCCGCCCTGCGCGATGTGCAGCGAATGCGCGCCAGCGGCTACATCTGCGACCTTATAATCGAGGTGAACGAGCACGACCTGCCCACCTGCAGGGCCATCTCCGGCTCGCCCGGCGTATTTTGCCGCGCCAGCGACAGTGTGGTGGCCGAGCAATACCGGGTGTTATCCGTCCACGACCCGGACCAGACCAAGGACGCCTTCCCCATGTTCCAGCAAGAGCGATGAACAAGGGCACTGCAATACAAAAAGAACGGTAGGACTGCCCCACCGTTCTTTTTTCTTCTTATCGCATTCGGTGCTATGTTCGCGGCGCGGCGTTTCGCATTCTGCACAAGGACCAGTTCAGCGTGGACTTTTTCACCGCGTCCCCCAAAGCCCATAGATTGCTTAAAAGCCTAACTTCTACATTTCTTTTGAACAGCTCCGCATGCAAATCGTCTATCTTAATGACCGAAATAGGTTTTTCTGTCTGTTCGCTCACATAATATCCGGCGGGTTTGTCTTGCAGATAAAAATTCACCGCGTCAAACTCATATAAAAACAGGCTGGTTTTAAGCATCCTTTCATGCCAGCCATGCTCAACCGCCACGCAATGGCGGGAAGACGACGAAAAAAAGCGCGCTATATCTTGTTGCGTTGTTTCGCTTGAGGCATGGTAAGCCACGCGGGGGCAGTCCCTGGGCGTCAGGAAATTCGGCAGGCATTGTTCGCTTATGGCCCATACCAATCCTCTGGACTTGTCCAAGTCATCACGAACGGGCAGGCGGAGCCTAAATGCAACGATATCCGCCTCTTCGCTGACATGAAATAGTCTCATGGCTTTCCCCCTGTGCGTTTCTCTGTGCCTAATCAGAGGGTGCGTCACTGTCCGGCACGGGCGACGGCGAAGGCGAAGGCGACGGTTCAGGCCTTATTTTAAGGAATATATCGCCGTAGGAGTTGACGCTTGCGTCCACTTTCTCAATGAACTCAAAAAAATCCACGGGGGCGTAGAGGATACTCCCCCTGATCTGTACGCGCAGCGCGCCTTCAAAAACTTTTTCCTCATCGGCCATCACCAGCTCATATTCAAAGTCTGAACCCGGTGTGATTTTCGCCAACTCACTTCCGTCCTTAGATAGCTCAATCGAATTATCGGAGGCTCTCAAGCTATAGGAGATCCCAAGGGCCTGCAGCGTTTCCTGCATGGGCAGCATGGTTTCACCTGTGAGCGCGTCAACAAATGCGGGTCTTGACATATATGCCCCCAGAACGTAGAGGTTTGACTCCTTGTCTGGGCTTGAGGTTGGCACAGGCTCTTTCGGGCTGGCATTTGGCGAAGCAAATGGCCCTGCGGAAGCCGCCGGGGAAGCCTCGGGAATCAGCGGCGCGGTGTCCTTTGTGGGCGAGGGGCTTGTGAGTGTTTGGGCAGACGGGGCGCAGGCCGCCATCAACATGAGCGCCAAAGAGATGGCCAAAAGCGCCATTCTTTTCACTGCCGTTTTCTTTTTCCACAAAACCATAAGCATCACCATATACCTTTTATTTCTTTAGTATATCATGGAGGATTATTCCTGTCCATCCACTTCATTAAACGACGGCAAAATCACCTTTGTTCCTCTTTTTCGCCCCGGCAGCAGGCAGAAAACCAATCCATCAGCGGCATCATGCCTTCGTCAAGCATCCTCTCGGGATGAAACTGCACACCCAATATATTGCTCCGTGCGCTCACCGCCTCGACTATGCCGTCAGGGGCCACCGCTTCCAAGCTAAGCTGATCCCCCAGCCTGCCCAAGGCCTGGTGATGGGTGGAGTTCACCATAAGCGCTTTGCCGCCTGAGAAAATCCCCCGCATAAGGCCGCCCTTTTCCAAGAATATCTGGTGGCGCATGTCCCTGTCGGAATGTTCAAGGCTGCCGTCCAAATCGCCGATGTGCTGTATCAATGTCCCGCCAAGAGCCACATTCAAAAGCTGTATCCCCCTGCAAACTGCCAGTATTG
Source organism: Christensenellales bacterium (assembly GCA_050309705.1). Taxonomy (GTDB): domain Bacteria; phylum Bacillota; class Clostridia; order Christensenellales; family UBA1750; genus JBNRMR01. Next base: position 4,153 of record JBNRMR010000142.1, read on the forward strand.
GCCTTCCCTTTGCGATAAAGCTTTCCGCCAGGCGCAGCTCTGTCAAATCCCGCTCTATCGGCACCAACTCCGCCAGGGGATGATTATCTTCCCCGAAGAAGACAGCGTCCATATCGCCGCCGCCGGCCAACAGCAAACCATCGAAGTCCGCAGCGGCCCGCCTTGCCCTGGCGCTGTCCATGGCCCCGCAGAAAAACGCGCTCCCGCCCACTCTTTCCACAGCCTTTGAGTAGTTAGCCCCGGGGGCAGTCAAATCGCCATATATGATGGAGGCAATCAAAATACGCATTGCATCACCTTACTAAAAATTCAGAAAATGAAGGGCGAAAGCCATGCCTTCGCCCAGTTAAGTCTATTCACTCTTTTTCTCTATTATTCTTTCTTTTTCTCTTTTCAGGAAAAATGTTCGGCTTAGACCGATACTCCGATGGACTTAAGATAGCCAAGGCTATCCTTCAAGCAGTCGAAGGGGTCCTTTCTGCATATATCCTGTTCAACAAAGCCGTACTTTACGCCTGTTTCATTCAGCGCCTTCACTATACCCGGCCAGTTCATGTTGCCTCCGCCTATCGGCGCCATAATAGCCTTTTTTTCGTCCACACTTAAGTCAATGTCCATGTCCTTAAAGTGCATTATGTCCATGCGGCCAGCCACTTTTCTGGTCCACTCGATGGGATCCGCACCGGCGTTTTGCACCCAGTACATGTCCAGCTCGAACTGGAATGTGTCGGGGGTGTTGTCAAAGAGAATGTCCATGCCCCGCTTTTCGCCGTACTTGGCAAACTCAAAGCTGTGGTTGTGATAGACAAACTTTTTGCCGGCCTTCGCCAGCTTTTCGGAAACCTTTCCCGCATCCTCGGCAAAGCGGTATATTCCCTCCTCGCTGCGGTAGCTCATCGGCATGGAGCCCACACCCACATATTCACAGTTCCATGCGTCATGCTTCCTGACGACGGCGTCAAAGTCAGTTAGTAGATCGTCAAAGCTGATATGGGTGACCGTACAAGAAAGCCCTGTCTCCTTCAGCACCTTCGCGATATGTTCCACCGGTACATCCTTTCCTGCACCGGAAACCTGCACCAGCTTGTAGCCCATGTCCTTGATCTTGCCCAGAGACTCGGCGAATCCCTCAGGCGTTTGTGTGTGTTCCCTAACGGTAAATAATTGCGCTCCTACTCTCAACATTTCGTCAACCTCTTTTCTCTCTATTTTTCCAGCCTTCCGGCCAGCAATTTCATGTACATGGTTATTGAATGTGATCACTTAAAATAAAGAACTCCGCTCTCAAATATTCTCTGATCCTTTTCCCCGGGCGCATTTATGCCCACCCTGTCGCCGGTTCTTTCCGAATGGCCCATTTTGCCCATCACCCTGCCGTCCGGCGAGGTTATGCCCTCAATGGCGTACATGGAGCCATTGGGGTTGTGGGGCATGTAAGAGACGGCGCTTCCGTCCATGTCCACATATTGGGATGCCACCTGACCGTTTTCAAAGAGCATCTTCGCTTGCTGGTCCGTGCAGACAAATCTGCCCTCGCCATGAGATATGGGCAGAGTGTGGACATCGCCGGCGTTTACCAGCGAAAGCCAGGGGGATTTCACCGACACCATCTTAGTCCTTACCATTGTGGCCATGTGCCTGCCAATGGCATTGAAGGCCAGCGTGGGAGCATCAGCCGCTGTGTCGCGGATCTCGCCATATGGCACAAGGCCGGTCTTTATCAGCGCCTGGAAACCGTTGCATATGCCCAGCATCAGGCCGTTCCTCTTGCGCAAAAGATCCATCACCGCCTGTGCCACGGCCGGGTTTCGCAATGTGGCTGCGATGAACTTGCCCGAGCCATCGGGCTCATCGCCCAGAGAGAAGCCGCCGGGCAGCATCATTATCTGGCACTTTTCTATGCGCTTTGCCATCTCCTCAAGGCTCTGCTGGGTTTCCTGGGCGCTGCGGTTGCGGATGACGAACACATCCGCCTGGGCGCCTGCCCTTTCAAAGGCCCTGGCGCTGTCATACTCGCAGTTGGTGCCGGGGTAGACAGGTATGAACACCTGTGGTTTAAGGCTGTTTATGGCGGGCTTTGAGACATTCCTCTGCGTGAACAAGGGCGAGTCGTATTTTTCTTTTTTAACATCGGTTGCATATGGGAATATGTCCGCTATCGTCCTTTCCCATGAGACAATAAGATCAATTATCGGCCATTTTTCGCCCTTTACTGAAACAAAGTCATTTTCAGTTGTGACAGCGACCACCGGCCAGCCTTCCGGAGCCTTTTCGCACTCCGCCACAATGTCGCCGATGAGAGGCGCAAAGAGTTTTTCCTGCGTCTCAAAATCAACGCCGATTCTGTTTCCAAAGGCCATCTTGCAGACGGCGGCGGCATAGCCCCCCTCGCCCACCACATAGGCTGATTTCACATTGCCCTTTTCTATCTCCTTTTTAAGCTGCGCAAAGCCGTCCATGGCCTTTTCAAGGTTGGGCAGACCGCATCCGTCCCTTTCCACCTTTAACACGCAGATCATATTCCCCGGGGATTTAAGCTCCGCGGAAATTATGTCCTTCGTGTCCTGGGCGGTCACGGCGAAGGATACAAGCGTGGGGGGAACGTCCAGATCTCCGAAGGAGCCGCTCATGGAGTCTTTCCCGCCTATTGCCGGCAGCCCCATCTTCATCTGGGCGTGGAAGGCTCCCAGCAACGCCGAAAGGGGCTTGCCCCAGCGCTTGGGATCGTCTCCCAGCTTTTCGAAGAATTCCTGAAGGGTGAGCCTTGCCTTGGAAGCGTCACCCCCTGCCGCAGCGATCTTCGCCACCGATTCCAGCACCGCGTAGCAGGCGCCATGGAAGGGCGAGAGCTTTGAAAGCTCGGGGTTAAAGCCGTGGGCCATCAGCGTGCAGGTCCTTGTTTCGCCGCTAACGGGCAGCTTCGCGCACATTGCCTGGCTTTCTGTGCCGGCATATTTGCCGCCATAGGGCATAAGCACAGTGGCCGCGCCGACAGTCGAGTCAAAGCGCTCCACCAGGCCTCTTTGAGAGCAGGTGTTAAGCTGGGCAAGGTTTTCGTCAAATGAAATTTCCTTTTCAGAGAAGAAAGCGCCGGCATCAGCCGCCACGGCGTGGGCCCTTGCCTGCTGGGCAGCGCCGTTGGTGTCCAGGAAACTCCTTTTTAGGTCCACTATCGTCTTGCCGCGCCAGCGCATCTTAAGCCTTGGCTCGCTGCTGACCACCGCCACCTTCGTCGCCTCCAAGTTCTCCTCTGCCGCAAGCTCCATGAACTTTTCAGCATCCTTTTCGGCGACAACCACAGCCATTCTCTCCTGGCTTTCGGATATGGCAAGCTCGGTGCCGTCAAGGCCGTCATATTTCTTTGGAACGCTGTCCAGGTCAATATCAAGGCCGGGGGCCAGCTCACCGATGGCCACGCACACGCCCCCTGCGCCGAAGTCATTGCATCTTTTTATCAGGGTGGAGGCCTCCCTGCGCCTGAAGAGCCTTTGCAAAGCCCGCTCCGTGGGCGGGTTGCCCTTTTGCACCTCTGCACCGCAATCTTCAATGGAGGACATATCATGGGCCTTGCTGGAGCCGGTGGCCCCTCCGCAGCCGTCACGGCCCGTCCTTCCCCCCACCAGCAAAATCACATCGCCCGGCGAGGGCCTTTCCCGCACAACATTCGCCTTGGGCGCAGCGCCGATGACAGCGCCCAGCTCCATGTGCTTGGCCACATAGCCGGGGTGGTATATCTCCTTCACGATGCCCGTCGCCAGGCCGATCTGGTTGCCGTAGCTGGAATAGCCCGCCGCTGCGCCGGTGGAAATCTTGCGCTGGCTGAGCCTTCCGGGCAGTGTCTGATCGTGGGGAGTGCGGATGTCCGCGCAGCCGGTTATCCTCATGGCCTGGTAGACATAGCTCCTGCCGGAAAGGGGGTCTCTAATGGCCCCGCCCAAGCAGGTGGCCGCGCCGCCGAAGGGCTCGATCTCCGTGGGATGGTTGTGAGTCTCGTTCTTGAACATGACCAGCCATTCTTCGTCTTTGCCGCCCACATTGGCCGTCACTTTGATGGAGCAGGCGTTTATCTCCTCGGATTCATCCAGATCCTTCGCAAGGCCTCTTGCCTTCATTATTTTCGGGGAAATGGTGGCGATGTCCATCAGCGAAACGGGGCGGTTCTCCCTGCCGGCTTCCTTCCTTGCAGCAAGGTACTCATCGAATGCAGCCTTTATGAGGCCGGCTTCATCGCCGAACGTGACGTCTGTAAGCTCGGTTAAAAAGGTGGTGTGGCGGCAGTGATCGGACCAATAGGTGTCGATCACCTTTATCTCAGTTTCGGAAGGGTTCCTCCCCTCGGCCCTGAAATGGTCCCTCACGCAGACCAGATCGGCCGCCGTCATCGCCATACCCCGCTGAGCAATCATATTCGCAATCTGCTCATCATCCATGTCGGTAAATCCCTTGATTATCGCCACATCCGCCGGAACCGGCATTTGTTCGCTCAGGGTTTCCGGCTTTTCAAGGGAAACCTCACAGCTTTCAACGGGGTTTATCAGGTATGACTTTATCTTGTCGATATCGTCCTTTGAAAGGCTGCCATCAAGCACATAAACATTGGCGCAGCGGATAATCGGCCGCTCGCCCAGGGTGATCATCTGCACGCACTGCGCGGCGCTGTCCGCCCGCTGGTCATACTGCCCGGGAAGATAGGCGCAGGCAAAAACATGCCCGCTTGCCTTTGGCATTTCGTATAAGTAAACTTCGTCCAAATTGGGTTCGCAGAACACAGTGCTTGCAGTCATTTCAAGCTCGTTCTCCGTCAGGCCGGAGATATCATAGCGCCTGAGAATACGCAGGCTTTCAATCCCCTTTATGCCGAGGTTCCCCGAAAGGTCTCCCTTAAGATGGGCTGCCTCGACGTCAAAGCCCTTTTTCTTTTCCACAAACAAGCGATATACCATTGTTTTCCCCTCATCTTCCCTATGTATATGTGTGATCTGTTTTTGTCCCATCAGTCTATAAGGTCATATTGTGTGGAGATATTTTCCAGCGCAGGCGTCATGCTCCCACCCGTCATGTCGTTATACCTTAGCCTAAGCTGGGGGTTTTGAACATCCTGCGTGTAGTCGTCCACGATGGCGACCTCGCCTACTCCCACCGCATAGACCGTGTACATATTGTCGATCTTTATCACAAGGCAGTTTTCATAAACCGCGCCCCTGATGGTAACGTCATATGATACCTCGACAATCTCCTTGTTCCCCTCGTTGTCGCTCCATGTCATGCCCGCCTTCGCTCCCGCTGGCACTATCAGCGCCGTGGCGCCTGACGATTCCGTGTAGGAATAAAGGGAGCCGTCTCGGCCGAAGAAATGCTCAATCTTGCCCCGCTCAAGGGAGGCGCCGTCGGTAATGAAGCGGCTGACTATCGCAGTTCCGGAGGGCGGCTTTGCCGTGTAGTAGATCAAATTTCCCACCGGGTAAGAAACGCCATATGTCATGTCTCGGTTGGCCTGGGGCACATATGCAAGGGCATTTGAAGCAGCCTCGCCCCTGGCCATGGCGTCGCTTACGACGATGCCCGAAACATCGGGAAAGCGCTCAGGCTCCGGGCTCTGCGTGGGCTCGGGGCTTTCCTCCGGCGTTCCCTCGGGGCTTGGGCTGGCGCTCAGTTCGGGATCGGGGGTAAGCGGAGGCTCCCCGCTGGGGGATGGGCTCTGATAAGCTTGGGCAGTTGTTGCCGCAGGCTTTAATATGTCCGGTATGCCGTCTGATATCTGGTTTAGTATAAGCCTTATCAGCACTATGGCCACCGCCACCACCGCCAATATCACAGCGATTGCTATCAGTATTTTAATTATGCTGTAGGTGGCTCTGACCGCCCCGGAGCGCCCTGAGCCTTCTTCGCTGTCCGGCTCCCTTTCCTGCCAGGGTTTAGCCGCGGGTGTCTGTGGGCGGGGCAGCGGGTGGCGGTGTGAGTTTGCCAGGCTTGCTGCGCTTGCCTTTTCTTCGCTGACGGGGGCGTTTCTGGAGGTGCTCTGAAAGCTGTGGGTGCCCCTATAGGCCACTGTCATGTTATCGTCATCGGCATCCTGGGCTATCAAAATGGCGTTGTAGAACTCCAGCATTGTCTGATACCGGTTTTCCGCCTTCACGCTCATTGCCTTTAAAAGCACCTGCTCCTGGGCGGGGGGAATGGCGCAATATTTGCTGGGCGGCTCCAGGTTATCCGTTTCCAGCCTGTCCAGGGATTCCGGCGGCACCTTTCCGGTGATGGCCCTGTAGACGGTGGCCGCCACAGCGTATACGTCTGTCCAGGGGCCCTGCTTGCCGTGGGAGCGGTACTGCTCCTCCGGGGCATATCCGGGCTTTAGTATGATGGACATGGACTTTGCACCGCCCATTATCTGCCTTGCAGCGCCAAAGTCGATTATCCGCACATGGCCCTGGCTTGTGAGGAAAATATTGTCGGGGCTGATATCCCTGTGGAGCATTCCCACGCTGTGAACCGCGGTTAAAGCGCCGGTTATCACCGGCAGCAGCTCCTGACGAACCCGCTCATATGGCATCGGGCCTTTTTCCGCCAAATGCTGGCGCAGATTCATGCCCTCAAGATATGTCATCACCAGGTATGCAGTGCCGTTTGCCCTGAAGAAATCCCTCACTGAAACTATGCCGGGGTTGCCCTCGAACCTTGCAAGGTTTCTGGCCTCCTCCAAGAAGCGTTTTATGCCTTCCTCGAAGCGCTCCTTGGCCTCGCCTGCGTGGGCCACCACCCTGCCCCCGGGCTCTCTGCTGGCATAATCCTGCACCAAGTATTCCTTGACCGCAAGTTTTATACCTAGAACCGTGTCATATGCGAGATATGTGATGCCAAACCCGCCGTGGCCTATCACCTTGCCGATCAAATATTTCTTTGCAAGCATAGCGCCGGGCTTCAGATAAACGGGAGACACTTCCTGGTTTCTGTCATAACCGCACAAAGGGCATATTTCGCGGCTTTGCATTGTCATGCAGCCATAGCATATTTTAGATCCGCCATTTGCGCCGCCTGTAAGATCTTCCTGCCCATTCTTTCTGTCAGACATCAATGCGCCCCCCTTTCCCTAAAGTTGCCGCCATTCCAAAAACATTTTCAAAAGCAATGGCTTTAGCAATAGCCCTGGCACTCGCTTTTTTGAAGACAGGGCGCATTATATTTCCTCCAGATCCAGCCTGAACATCTCTTCCTTGTCGCTCAAATAAAACTCCGCCCCGGCTTCCATGACCACCGGGCTGTTTTTCTCGAAGCGCTTGCCGCTTTCACTGAAGGTGCCGTTTGTGGACATGTCTGTGATCTCGAACCTGCCCGAGCGCATATCGTAGGCGATCCTTACATGCTTCCTGCTTATGCTCGTCATATCCATGGGGTACACAAGCTGACATGAGGAAGCGTCGCGGCCGATCAGCACCTTTGAGCCCACCGGCACCACGCCGCCGGCAAAAAAGCCGCTCATGGCTCTGACCACCGGCCTTCTCCCTGCCGCTGGCGCAGTTTTTCCATCCGCCAGTTTTGTCACGGCGCTTCTGTCCTGCATTGGGGCGACAGTAGCCCCTCCTTTTCCGTAAGGCGCGGAGGCCAGCGGCCTTGGCGTAGCCGATTCCCTCTTTTGCCATGATGGTGGAATCGGCCTGGCTGCAGGCTGCATCTGGAAGTCCGCGCTGCTCTCTTTGGCCGCGGATGCAACGGGCCTGGTCTCTATTTTTTCGGCTTCCTCCGCCTTTTTGTCCTTCATCCGCAGGAAAAGCGCCACTATCAAAAGCGCTATGGCCAGCGCTGCCAGCGCGATACCGATCTTCAAAAGCATGTCGTAAGTATCTCCCCTCTGTTGTTCGTCAGGCTGGACTGAAACCGGCGGACTTGCCTGGGGCTGCTCCGTCAAAGGCGCGGTTTCGCCCTGTTGAACGGAGCTTTGCAGGAAGTCGTCTATTTTTGTATATGGTATGGACTCAAGGTCCAGCGCCTCTATCAGCCTTTCTATGTAGACCGCACCGTTTATATCATCGCTCACGGTGCTCTTTATTGTGATTATGCCGATCACGCAGCCGCTTTCCTTGTGAAAGAGCGGGCCGCCGGAATTGCCGGGGTTGACTGTGGCGTCCACCTGATAATACTCGATATCGTTAAGTTTCGTCTTTTTGGAGATTGTTCCCGTGGTTATGGTCACATCCCCCGGATAAGCAGTGCTCCTGTCGGTGATGTCATAGTCCGGGAAGCCGAAGGTGTATATCTGGTCGCCCTGGGCCGTCTCCTCGCTGCTTCCAAGGGGCAATGGCGGTTTGTTGATGGGCTTTTCCAGCTTCAGCACCGCCACATCCACCTGCGACAGGGAAATGACCACCGAACAACTGACGAAATGGTCGCGGTTCATCCAGACCATTATATTATCCTTATATTTTTCGATAACATGGTTGCTGGTGGCCACATAAGAGACCGGCGCGCTGTCGCCCAGGGCAAAGCCCGTGCCCAATGTGATGACAGTGCCGTTTTCGTCGACAGTGGCAATTCTGAATATTGAATCGCTCACGTCCCTGACGGATATGGGCGCCGATTGCGAAAGGCCCGGGCCGCCGGAGCCGAATGAGGCGGCTGCAGAAACCGGAATAAGCGCGCAGGCAAGAACTGCGGCCATTATGGCCAGCAGCATCCTCTTTGCCCGTCTCATTCCCATCCCACCTTTGTGCAATATCATTTCTTGCATCCTTTTCATCTTTTGCGCTGAATCCCGCGCGGGCTATTCAACCACCGTGAGCGAAATTGCCGTCAGATTATCCTGCGAGGGGTTGTTCGAAACCAGCGCCGCGCTGGCCACCTCTTTCGCCCCGCCCTACGCAGGGGCGGGGCGTACGAGGTGGGCAGCGCGGTGCTGCGTTCGGACAACCCCGCGCAGGATGATCTGACGGCAATTTCGGTTACGGCGGATGGGTAGCCTGCGCGGGAC
>JBNRMR010000143.1:0-4124 GCA_050309705.1 Christensenellales bacterium
ACCCAAAGGGAGACCCTTTGGAATCCCCTCTTTGCTCGTTCTTGAAAAAAATTTCACTCTGCCTTTGTGCATTTAAGATGCTTCACCATGAAAAGGCAGGGGTTTCTTTCATCCCAAAGGAGCGGAAAGACCTCCAAAGGCACAAAGCCGGCTTTTTCGTAAAACGCCCTTGTTCTGGAGTAGGGCTCATATGAAACAGAATCGGCCAGCGTCTTTACTGTGAGATATTCATGACCGTTCGCCCTGCAAAAATCCTCGGCCGCCTTGATTAGCGCCATGCCTGCGCCATTTCTGTGGTGTTCCTTAGAAACGCCCATGACACAGACCTCTGAAGCGAAGGAGTTGTGGTGCTTCACCGCCACAAAGCCGATGGTTTCCTCCTGCACAAGAGCCACATAAAATGGCATTTCCCGCACCTGCCAGACATAATCCGCAATCGACTCCTCGATGCCAAACCACTCAGGCAGGCCCCTAAGTATTCTGTCACAAATTTCCGCTTTTGATTCCCCGTCCGTTATTTCCCTTACTTTCATACAAGCCGCCTTTCTCCCTCATCATGTTCCGGATTCAATTCCAGCGTCTCGGATTTTCCTTCAAGCACCTCTTTATAAGCAGAACTTCAGGCCTACCAAAGGGGGCCTAAGTGCAGACAAAAAACAAGGGGAAGCGCCTTTCCCCGCAAATCTCAGCGACAGAACCTGCCAAAGAGCCGGTCCGCGTTGAAGAGAAAATCTGCAAGGTCAAAGTCAGCTTCCCCAAAGAATCTATGCCGCAAGGAAAGGCGGCATTTAAGAGCGTTGTCTAGTAATATACGGGCTTGCCCGTCTTGGCAGACTCATATATGCCCTCCAGCAATTGCGTCACCAAAAGGGCCTGCTCCGGCTTCACCAAAAGGGGCTTTTGATCATCCAGAACATGGTCAATCCACATGCGGGCCTCAGTGTCGGAGGCGCTCTCCCTCCTTCCTTCGTAGAAGGTTACGCCGCCCCGGCTAAAATCAGGCGTGGTCACATAGAGCCTGCTGTTCTTTTCACCGTTTAGGCGCAGGGTTTCACCGTTTTCGCCAAGCATATCCGCACCGCCCTTGGTGCCGCAAAGGATTGTCTTTGCCTCGTCCACCAGCAGCGTGTTCAGCGCCCAGGATGATTCAAGCCATATTGTGGCGCCGTTCTTCATGCGGATAAAACCGAAGGCGCTGTCCTCGGTGGTGAACTTTTTCGGATCCCAAGGGCCGTTGGAGTTGGCGGCGTTCTCGGTGTCGGCCAGCTTGCGGTAAACACTGCCCATAACCATGTCCGGCTCGTAGTTGTCCATCATCCAAAGGGTGAGATCCAACGCGTGGGTGCCGATATCTATCAGGGGTCCTCCCCCCTGCTTCTCCTCATCAATGAAAACGCCCCATGTGGGAACGCCTCTGCGCCTAACAGCAAGAGCCCTGGCATAGTAGATCTCTCCAAGATCGCCCTCGTCGCAGAGCTGCTTCAGGTACAGCGAATCTGCCTTATAGCGGTTCTGGTAGCCAATGGTCAGCTTTTTGCCTGTTTCAATTGCCGTATCATACATCAGCTTCGCCTCGGCGTAGGTCTTCGCCATGGGCTTTTCACACATCACATGCTTGCCCGCCTTAAGCGCTGCCACGGTTATGGGGCTGTGCATGTTGTTGGGGGTTAGGACATGAACCAAGTCAATGCTTTCGTCCTTTAAAAGCTCGTTATAATCGTCATACACCTTAGAGCCAGGCGCACCGTAGTCCTTGGCCGCCTTCTCCGCCCGTTCGATTATCTCGTCGCAGAACGCCGTCATCTCCACGCAATCGATATTTGCAAGCGCAGGCATATGCTTTCCATTTGCGATGCCGCCGCATCCGATGATGCCTATCTTCAACTTTTTGTCCATAACCGCTCCTCCGTTTTATTTATATGAATTGCCTATTAATGCTATTATACACTTTTCTACGCTTTTGCGCAATGATTTTGACCCTTCATGGGCAAAATTCCGAAGGCGCGAGTCGCCGTCAAAAAAAGCGCCAGCGATATCAACAGATTCAGCGCAAGCCTTAGAGCAACCGGAAAGATCGCCGCAAAGGGAAGCAGCGTTTTTATTATTATCGCTGAGCCCAAAACCGCCGCTAACGCCGCCAATGCGGGCATCGCCGCCCAACGAGTCCAGATGATCTTAACGCCCGTCACGGAAAGGAGCTGACGCACGCTCAATAGGGCGTTAAATCCGCTGCTGATAAACATGACCGCCACATAGCCGTCAAAGCCCCAGGCAGGTATTGCAAAAACAAAAAGCGCCACGCGAAAGGCGGAGTCCAGTGTGTTTATCTTAAGGGTGGCAACCTGCTGGTCCAGCGCATTGAGCATGGCGTCGGTGGCACTGTCCAAATACATGACCGGCACCAAAAGCGCGATGCTCTTAAGGATTCCCGCCATGCTTTCGCTGTCGTAAACAGCGGCGGTTATATCCCCCGCAAAGGCTGCAATGGCTGCCGCGCAAAATATGGCGTAGAGGAGCACGGCCCTTAAAACATTGCTAACGATGCTAACAATACGCTCTTTTTCCCCCTGCTTTTTAAGACGAGCCAGTTCGGGAATCAAAAGCACGGCAAAGCTGGAGATCACTGTGTGAGGAAAAAAGACGATGGGCATCACCATGGACCTGAATATGCCGAAGCCGGAAAGAGCATCCGTCCTTGTATATCCGTGCTTGCCCAGACCCCAGGGGATCAGCAGGTTTTCAGCTGTACGAAGGCCCGCGCGCACATAGGCGCTCCCTGCCACAGGCAGAGCAATGGCGGCAATTTTCCCGAAGGAACGCTCCTTCGTCTCCTGCCCTCGGCCTTCTTTTTTTACCGCCGCCAAATACAAAACGATATCGAAAGCTGCACTGAGTGCATCCCCGGCAACATTGGCCGCCACCACCAAAATGCAGATATCTTCAACCCGTTGCGGTTTCACCAGCGACACCGCCAGCACAGTCAGACCTATTTTTGCTGCCTGATCGAAGACATTGCAGGCCGTGGCATGGCCAATCTTCCTTTCCGCGATGAAATAGCCCTGCACGCAGCCCGCCACCGACACGAACACCAGCGATGGCGCAAATATTTTCAAAAAGGGAATAGTCCTTGAGTCCTGCAGCCAAAGAAGGCTTATGGGCTCGGCAAGTGCAAACAGGCCCGACGCAACCAGCAGGCTCAAAAAAAGGCTCAATGTCATGCCGCTGCGCATTATCCTGCGGGGGTCCTTGCCTCCCCTTTCCGAGATCACCCTTGTCATGGCGACGCTGATGCCCGATGTGGCGAATGTGGCGGCAAGAAAATAGACGGAAAGCGCCAGCTGGAAAAGCCCCATGCCCTCCGCACCGATTCTGTTAGTCAGATAAACGTTAAAGCTGATCCCTGCACCCCTAAGCGCCAAAGACGACGCCGTCAAAACCGCTCCGTTTATAAAAAAGCGCCTTGTAATGCCCCTTTTTCCGCTGCCTTCCATCCTTCACCCGCTTCTTTTTGTGAAACTTTTTGGGCGATCACCCGCTCTTTTATGTTATTATTTGAAAACTCGAATTATGTTAAATCAAAAAAATCCTTCCCCAAATATGGAAAGGATTTTGCTTTTCGTTGAATTGTAAATTATTTTGAAACTATTTTGCGATGTCGCGGAAGGCCTTCATCGTCATTGTCTCGCCTCCGTTCACAACCTTCCAAAGATCCATAAAGCTTGAAACACCGGTGATGTAGCGCAGGTTGTCGCCATCGACCTTAAGTATGTTTGGCTCTGTGGCGGAGGGGTTGTAGACCTTGTAGTAGTCCTCATACACCAGCAAAAACACATAGCTTTCGCCAACTTCCAACTGGGTGAAGGGCTCCTCCCTTGCCAAGGGCTCGCTGGATTTCATTTTGATCTCAAAGGGTTGGGAAATAACCATCTCGCTGTCAACCTCAATGGGGGCCGTCTTGCTGGACTTGAAAACCTCGGTCACCTTCACTTTATATTCAAAGTGGCTTAAAACAGCGTTCGGCAGAGTCTTCCCAAGCTCGGTGCCCTCCATAATATTCCTTGCGCCAAGCTCCTCCTGGATGGTGGCAATAATTGCGTAGTCGCAATCCTTATACATGGAGGAGA
>JBNRMR010000144.1:0-4051 GCA_050309705.1 Christensenellales bacterium
GTATTTTTCAGGGACATGCCCGGCGGTTGCCGGCTGAAAAAGGAGTAACGGATGGGCGAAAGCCTGTCCTGCTTAGATTTTATGATAAGGAGATTGTCAATGGAAAGGTTTTTTAAACTGAAACAGCACAACACCAAGATATCGACGGAAATCCTTGCCGGTCTAACCACATTCTTCGCGATGGCTTACATCCTCTTTGTAAACCCGGCCATGCTTTCGCAAACCGGCATGCCCTATGGAGCGGTGTTCCTGGCAACCATATTTGCTTCCGTAGCCGGCACTTTGGTGATGGCGCTGTTCGCGAACGTTCCCTATGCTCAGGCTCCCGGAATGGGCCTAAACGCCTTCTTCACCTACACGGTATGCTTTGGTCTGGGCTTCTCCTGGCAGCAGGCTCTGGCGATGGTCTTCCTTTGCGGCGTCATTAACGTTATTATAACCGTTACCAAGATTAGAAAATCCATAATCAAGTCCATCCCTGAAAGCCTTCAGCACGCCATTGGCGGCGGTATCGGCATATTCATCGCCTATATCGGCATAAAGAACGCCGGACTGCTCACCTTCACTTCCGACCCGGGCACCTACACCCTTTTGGACAGCGGCACCGTCATCACGGGCAGCAGCATCGTTCCGGCGCTGGCCAACTTCAACGCCCTGCCCATCATATTTGCGGTGGTGTGCATAGTGTTGATGGTTGTTCTGGTTGTGAAGAAAGTTCCCGGCGCCATTTTCCTCAGCATCATAATATCCACCATAATCGGCATACCCTTCAAGGTGGTTGATCTGAGCCAGATCGGAATCGCTTCCAACATTGGCGACTCCTTCGCAGAGCTTGGGACAACCTTTGGTGCAGCTTTCGGCTCAGAGGGCATGGGTTCATTGTTTGCAGATCCCGCTAAGATACCCCTGGTTCTTATGACAATCTTCGCATTCAGCCTTTCCGACACCTTCGACACAATCGGAACCTTCATCGGAACAGGCCGTCGCACAGGCATATTCAGCGAGGAAGACCAGCAGCTCCTTGAAAGCTCCAGCGGTTTCAAGTCCAAGATGGACCGCGCTCTGTTCGCGGACTCCGTCGCCACTTCCATTGGCGCTGTGTTTGGAACCTCCAACACCACAACCTATGTTGAAAGCGCGGCGGGCATCGGCGCTGGCGGACGCACCGGCCTTGCATCTTTGGTCACAGCCATCATGTTCCTGCTGAGCATATTCCTGGCTCCGGTCATCGGCATCGTTCCCGCTCAGGCGACTGCTCCTGCCCTCATTCTCGTTGGTATCATGATGATGGCATCTTTCTCCAGCATCAAATGGGGCGAACTGGAGGAGGCCATTCCTGCCTTCTTCGCGGGCATATTCATGGCGCTTTGCTACAGCATCTCCTACGGTATTGCGGGAGGATTCATATTCTACTGCATCGTGAAGATTCTCCGCAAGGACGCTAAGAGCATCCATCCAATTCTTTGGGTCAGCACAGGGCTGTTCATATTGAACTTCGTTCTCCTGGCTCTCATCTGAGGATAATGTGCAAAACAAAAGCTTCGGGCCTTTGCCCGGAGCTTTTTTTCTTCTTTGCGGCTTGCTTTGAGAACCGCAAAACAAATTATAGTAAGGCAGCAGCTATAAGTCACCCGGCGGATACGGGCGCAGCCTCGCATAGTGCTTTGCACATGATGAAGATAAATGAAAAAGCGAAGCCGTAGGGCCTCGCTTTTTTAGTTGCAAAACCTGATTATTTAATGACGATGGAAGCGCCGACTTCGTCGAACTTCGCCTTGATGGCTTCAGCCTCTTCCTTGGTTACGCTTTCCTTGATGGTGGAAGGAGCGCTGTCCACCAGATCCTTGGCTTCCTTAAGGCCCAGCCCGGAAACGACTTCGCGGACAACCTTAATGACCTTGATCTTCTGAGAGCCGGCGTCATTAAGAACCACGTCGAACTCAGTCTGTTCTTCGGCAGCTTCCGCTGCTGCGCCTGCGCCTGCCGCTGCAACGCCCACGGGGGCTGCGGCGGAAACGCCGAACTTCTCTTCCATTGCCTTGACCAGCTCAGCCAGCTCCAGCACTGTCATATTCTCTACTGCAGAGATGATTTCGTCAAATTTCATTTTAATTTACCTCCAAATTTTGTACTGAAGCATTAAGCTTCTGCGGCCGTGGCTTCTTCACCGGTGCCGCCTTGTTTTTCGATGATTGCATTGATGGCGTAAAGGAAATTGCAAACGGGAGCATTCAGGCTGCCGAGCATCTTTGCGATAAGCACTTCGCGGCTGGGCAGGCTGGCGATTGCAGCAAGGGCTTTTGCGTCGCAGAACTTTCCTTCAACATAGCCCGCCTTAAGCTCCATCTTGTTCGTCTTCTTGATGCAGTCGCTCAGTATCTTGGCAGGAGCGACGGGATCGGTGTTGGAAAAAGCTATTGCCGATGGGCCTGCCAAAAAGGGCGCCAGCTCGTCCATGCCCAGATCGTCGGCAGCGCGTTTGATCAACGTGTTTTTAAGCACCTTATACTCGACGTCGTTCTTGCGCATTTCGCGGCGAAGCTCTGTGTCCTGCTCCACGGTTAGACCGCGGTAGTCCACCAGAACGGCTGCCTTTGCCTCGCTGAGCTTTGAGCGGATTTCCTCCACTATCAAAGACTTTGCTACCTGGTTCTTGTTCATTTTCTCACCTCTTTTTCCGGGGTTACTGGAGGCATATTAAAAGCCCTCACGCCGAGGCGCGAGGGCACTGAAAGCAAATTAATAGATAACCGCATCATATGTGCTCTGCTGTTCCTCGGCAGGATTTACTTCCCGAAGGAAACCTGCTGTCTTAGGCGCAAGCGGCAAATAAAAGCCACCGTTGGAATATTAGCACAGCTTCAGGGCTTTGTCAACTTTTTTCTTTTTTGTCATGCGTCCCAAAATCTTTTTTGGTGAATTTTTTTTGTGCGCTGGAATATCTAATTATAGTGGAGGCGTCGGGAGCAGACGCCTTAAAAAACACGGGGAGGATGAAACATGCCCTTGTTAAACCTTACGAAAGAGAACTTTCTGGATGAGGCCATCCACAGCAAGGGGCGAATACTGATCAACTTTTGGGCGCCCTGGTGCGGACCGTGCAGGGCTTTTGCGCCGGTAATCGATTCCATCGCCCGGGATGGATATGAGGACTTGAAAGTCTGCAAGGTAAACGTTGAGGAGGAGCCGGAGATCGCCTCTGTTTTTAACGTTATGAGCATACCCACGCTGGTGGTCATGGAGGGCGGGCTGACTCTTGCCACGTCGGTGGGCTTCAGGCCCAGGCATGAAGTCGTTGAATTTATAAACGGGCTGTGATACCATATTCTTTGGGAAACTTACTGATGAAATGAGGCGAAAAAATGAAGCCTGAGCGCAAGAGGATGCTGGACAGGAGCCTTTGGGGAAGCTGGGATAAGGCCGAGGAGTACGAATGCGTCGCTACATGCGACTATCTGGATATTTTTGAGGGCTATGCAGCCATGACGAAGATAGACAAAGCGGCTGCAAGGCTCGTGTACCGGCGGGAAGGCAAGGATATCTGCATACTTGATGATGGCTATGTCTGGATACAGGTGATGCCAACGGGGGAAAACCACAGCGTTATTCTAATGATGGATGAAAACCTTAACATGGTGCAGTGGTACTTTGATATAAGCCTGGAAAACGCTCTTGACGAGGACGGCAATGCCTATATCCGCGACCTTTATCTTGATCTGATCCTATACCCCGATGGCGGGATTCTGGTTGAGGATGAGGATGAGATTCAGGAGGCGCTCGAATCGGGCGACATCAGCCGGGAGGAATACGACCTGGCGTATGCGGAGCTTGAGCGGCTGCAAGGATGCTTGCGCGAAAACCTGCAGGAGTTTAAGGAGAAAAGCGACAGGTATATCGCTTATTTTGCGCATTTCATATAATAAAAGACGGCGAAAGCCGTCTTTTATTATATGAAATGCGCAAAATAAGCGATATACCTGTCGCTTTTCTCCTTAAACTCCTGCAGGTTTTCGCGCAAGCATCCTTGCAGCCGCTCAAGCTCCGCATACGC
>JBNRMR010000145.1:0-8698 GCA_050309705.1 Christensenellales bacterium
CTCTTTGAGGGGAAAATCTGGCGCTTAAAACCTTCCCCAGAACCAAATATGACCGATTGAATAATGCCGAAAATATGATATAATTAAAGAAAAGAAAATTGTCAATGATCAATTTTTCTGTATTGGAGGAGTAATATGAATATCCCACAGGTCAAGCTAGGCATTGTAGCCGTCAGCCGCGATTGTTTTCCTATGTCGCTGAGCGAAAGACGCCGCAACGCAGTCGTGGAAAACTTCGCAAACAACCATGGTGAAATCTATAAGGCCGAAACCATCATAGAAAACGAAACCCACGCTCTTCAGGCTCTTAAGGAGATTAACGACGCCGGCGTAAACGCACTGGTAATATACCTTGGAAACTTCGGCCCAGAAGGCCCCGAGACCATCCTTGCCCAGCGCTTCCAAGGCCCCGTCATGTTTGTCGCTGCCGCCGAGGAGAGCATCGACGTCCTTTCCAGCGACAGGGGGGACGCCTTCTGCGGAATGCTGAACGCCAGCTATAACCTGAAGCTGCGCAATATCAAGGCCTATATCCCCGAATATCCCGTGGGCACTCCAGGCGAGGTCGCCGACATGATCGCCGAGTTCATCCCTGTGGCCAGGGTTCTTTTGGGCCTTAAGGGGCTCAAGATATTCGGCTTTGGCCCCCGCCCCTACGACTTCCTGGCTTGCAATGCCCCCATCAAGAGCCTTTTCGACCTGGGCGTTGAAATTCAGGAAAATTCCGAGCTGGATCTTTTTGCCTTCTACAACGAGAGGCTGGAGGATAAGCGCATACCCAAAGTCGTTGCGGACATGGAAAAAGAGCTGGGCGCCGGCAACAAGCACCCCGGAGTTCTCCCTCGCCTTGCCGCTTTGGAGCTTTCCCTTCTTGACTGGAAGGACCAGAACCTTGGTGCAAGCAAGTACGCCGCCTTTGCCAACAAATGCTGGCCCGCCTTCCAGACCCAGTTCAAGTGCGTGCCCTGCTTTGTCAACAGCCGCCTTGCTGCAAGGATGATGCCCGTGGCCTGCGAGACGGACATATACGGCGCTTTGACCGAGTACATAATCTGCTGCGCCAGCGGAAAGCCCCCGGCAATTTTGGACATAAACAACACCGTACCTGCAGATCTTTACGAAAGCCAGATAAAGGGCAAGCATGACTTTGGCCCCAACGAGGTTTTCATGGGTTTCCACTGCGGAAACGTCTCCTCCTGCTACATAAAGCAGCCCGAGATGAAGCATCAGCTCATAATGAAGCGCTCCCTTGAGCCCGACACCGAGCCCGACATCACAAGAGGCACCATCGAGGGGGACATTATCCCTGGTGATATTACATTCTTCCGCCTCCAGGCCGGCGCAGACACAACCCTTAAAAGCTACATCGCCCAGGGCGAGGTTCTCCCGGCAGACACCTTCTCCTTTGGCGGCATCGGCGTTTTTGGTATCCCGGAGATGAACCGCTTCTACCGCCATGTGCTGATAGAAAAGAACTACCCCCACCACGGCGGCGTGGCTTTCGCGAAAATTGGCAAGACCCTCTGGTCCGTCATGAAGCTTTTGGGCATCGAGGACGTGGCCTTCAACCAGCCCAAGGGCATGCTTTATAAGAGCGAAAACCCCTTCGCATAAACTTCCAACAAACAGCAAGGCTCCGTTTGGCAGACAGGCGGAGCCTTTTGTGCGCCCCCCGACAAAAACAGCCCGGCAAAAGCCTTGAGATGTTGTGCTTTTGCCCCCTTCGTGTTATAATAATAAACTGATCAACACGAAGGAGGTGTCGTGCATTTTGTACAGCATGACAGGCTTTGGCAGAGGAGTGGCCCGGCTTGACGGCAGAGAAATAACCGTTGAGCTCAAATCAGTAAACCACAGATTCTTGGACTTGTCCTTTAGAATGCCAAGGTCGCTCTCCTTCACTGAGGATACCATCCGAAAGCACCTTAATGCCAGGTTTGCAAGGGGCCACATCGACGTTTATATCTTCTATAAGAACGAGCGCGACGACGCCAAGGAAGCTGTGATGGACCGTTCCATAGTTTCAGCGTATATGGCCGCCGCCGAAGAACTGCGGGAGATGGGCATCCATGGCAAGCTGGACATAAACTCCGTCATGCGTTTGCCGGAAGCCCTTAGAGTCTACGAAAAGGACGACGACATGAACGCCGTCAGCGCTCTGCTGGGCGAAGCCCTTTCCGCCGCCTGCGATCAAATGGCGGAAAGCCGCCTTGGTGAGGGTCAGCGCCTAAAGCAGGACATTTCCTCCCGCCTTGAGCTAATCGCTGAAAAGAGGGAGCAGATTGCCCTTCGGGAACCCACCGTTGTTTTAGACTACAAGGAAAAGCTGCTCCAGCGCATAGAAGCGTTGCTGGAGTGCGTTGAGCTGGACGAATCAAGGCTGATGCAGGAAGTGGCGCTTTTCGCGGACAAGGCCAGCATCGCCGAGGAGCTAACAAGGCTGAAGGCTCATATCGACAGCATGATCAGCACAATGCAATCCCAGGAGCCGGTGGGCAGAAGGCTGGATTTCACAGTCCAGGAGCTGAACAGAGAGGCCAACACCATCGGTTCAAAGGCGTCCGACATGGAAATACTAGGTCTTGTGGTGGACATCAAGGCCGAGATCGAAAAGATCCGCGAGCAGGTTCAAAATATACAGTAAGCGAAGACTGGCCTATAAGGGAGGCGCAATGATGAAGCTGATAAACATTGGCTACGGCAACATGGTTATGGCAGACAGGGTTATCGCCATAGTCAGCGAGAAATCCGCACCCATAAAAAGATTGATACAGGAGGCCAGGGATAGCGGCAACCTCATCGACGCCACATATGGCCGGCGCAACCGCTCTGTGATCATCACGGACTCGCGCCAGATCATACTCTCCCCCGTTCAGCCGGAAACAATTGCAGGAAGGCTGGAGGGTAAACTGCCCTCCAACGTCCATAGCCTTTCGGATGAGGAGGCTTAAAAGGCCATGGGTAAAGGCAGACTGGTTTTGGTTTCCGCCCCCTCAGGCACGGGCAAGGGCACTGTCATAAAAAAGCTCTTCACCCTCAGGAGCGACACCGCCCTCTCTGTTTCCTGGACCACCAGGCAGCCCCGACCTGGCGAGGAGGATGGCGTTCACTACCACTTCCGCACGGAAGAGGAGTTTCAGCGGCTCATCGAGAGCGGCGGGTTTCTGGAGCATGCGGGAATCTTCGAAAGGAGATACGGCACCCCCGCGCAGCCCGCGCTTGAAGCTGTAAACGCAGGAAAGATGTTAATTTTGGAAATCGACATACAGGGCGCGCTTCAGGTAATGGAAAAGGAAGGCGAAACCTTGTCCATATTCCTTTTACCGCCCAGCATGTCGGAGCTAAAGCGCAGGCTCGAATCCCGGGGTACGGAAACCCCTGAGAAAATCGCAGGGCGTTTTGCCGCAGCTTATGAGGAACTGAAAGTTGCCCACAGATATAAATATTGCGTTATCAACAGCGATATCGACACTGCCGCAGCAGAAATGTCCGCCATTTTGGACGGCGATGGCGAAAAGCATTTGACCAATAACTATTTGCAATTCATTAAAACCCTTCAGGAGGAAAAAGCATGATTATCGATCCCCCAATCAAAGATCTTCTGGAAAAAGTGGACTGCCGCTATTCTCTGGCAGTGGTTGTGTCCAAAAGAGCCCGCCAGATTGTCAACGGCAGCGAGCCGTTGGTGGATACCGACGAGGATAAGCCCATTGCAACCGCCCTAAGAGAAATCAACGAGGACATCATCACCTACAGGCGCATAGACAATACTGAATTTTAAGATGCTTCAACTGGTAAGCGCGGCGGCAAAAATCCCAAGGAGGCCTGCTTCATGAACCTAAAAGGAAAGAGCGTCTGCGTGGGCATAACCGGCGGCATTGCAGCCTACAAAGCCTGCGAGGTGGTTTCAAGGCTGCGCAAAGCCGGTGCCGACGTCTTTTGCATAATGACTGAAAACGCCACCGAGTTTGTAACGCCCCTGACTTTTGAGTCCCTTTCAAACAACCCCGTGGTGGTAAACATGTTCGACAGGATAAAAAGCTGGGAGGTGGAGCACATCGCCCTTGCAAGGCGTGCCGATCTTTTTTTAATCGCCCCCGCAACGGCCAACTTCATCGCCAAGCTTCACGCCGGCATATGCGACGACATGCTCACCACCACAGTCATCGCCACAAAGGCGCCGGTGCTGATCTGCACCGCAATGAACACCAACATGTTTGAAAACCCCATAACCCAGCGAAACATTTCGGCTCTAAGGGAACTGGGCTATCTGTTCCAGGGTCCGGAAACGGGCTGGCTGGCTGAAGGCATCAGCGGCGCGGGCAGAATGTCCGAGCCTTTGGACATAGTAAAGCGGGCGGAGATGATATTATGCGCGCAAAGGATCTGAAAAACCTGACCGTTTTGGTGACAGCCGGGCCAACGCGCGAACGCTTGGACCCGGTTCGCTATATATCCAACTTTTCCTCCGGCAAGATGGGCTACGCCATTGCGGAAAACGCCATTGAGCGGGGTGCCGATGTCATTTTGGTCAGCGGCCCGGTTTCGATTGAACCGCCAAAGGGAGTGAAGCTGGTCAAAGTGGAAAGCACGCTGGATCTTCTTCGGGAGATGACAAAGCTTGCGCCTAAAAGCGATCTGGTGATACAGTCCGCCGCTCCCTCCGACTACCGCCCCGCACTTTTCAGCGAAACGAAGATGAAGAAGCAGGACGGAAGCGATATGGTAATCCGCATGGTGGAAAACCCGGACGTGGCCGCCGCCATCGGAAAGAGCAAGCGGGAAGACCAAGTTTTCGTGGCTTTTGCGGCGGAGACCAATGACGGCGTAAAAAATGCGCGAGAGAAGATGCTGCGCAAAAATGCCGACATGGTCGTCTTAAACGATGTGACAAAGCCTGGCGCAGGCTTCGGCGTGGACACCAATATCGCCACAATCATAACTATAGATGATCTTCATGAGCTTGAGATTATGCCCAAGGCTGAGCTTGCGGGCGTAATTTTGGACAATGCCCTCAGCCTTCTTAATCAGAAAAAACAAAGAAGGGATCGCGATGAGTGATTTCCCCCGTTTCCCAGCGTATGCAGAAGTCATCGTTGAGATTTCCGCTGAAAATATCGACAGGACATATATATACAGAACATCTCTGCCGCTGAGCATCGGCGACAGGGTGCTGGTGCCCTTTGGAAACAGAAAAATTGAGGGCTATGTGCTGGAGCTGAAAGACTCCACCGACTTTCCGGAGGAAAAGATCCGCGATGTGATCGACAAGATCGACGATGAAGCCGCAGTCCTTCCGGAGCTTATCGAGCTGTCCAAGTGGATGAAGGCAAAATACCGCTGCAATTTGGTGGATTGCCTGCGGCTGATGATTCCCGCCCAGATGCGCGGAGGCAGAGTGCGTCCATTGGTCAGAAAGGCTGTAACTCTCAAGCAAAGAGAGCTTACGCGGGAAGACTTTGGCCGGGCAACCCGCCAGTTCGAAGTGTTTTCGTTAATTTTGGAAAATGGCGGCGAGATGTTTGTCAGCGAAATCGAGCGGCTTGTGCCCGGAAGCTACGCGGTAGTTTCCGCCCTTGAAAAAAAGGGGATAATCGAGAGCTTCGAAAAGCCACTGCGCAGGGCGCCCTACAGCGCAGCAGAGATAGGCAATGGAAGGCTTTTAAGCCTTATACCCGCCCAGCAGAGAGCTGTAGACGAAATTTCCTCCGCCATGGAAAAAAGCGGCGGCAGGTTTTTGCTGCATGGAGTCACCGGCTCGGGCAAGACGGAAATATACTGCCATCTTGTCAAAAAAGCGCTGGACATGGGCAGGCAAGCCATAGTCTTGGTGCCGGAAATTGCCCTTACGCCCCAGATGGTGGGCTGGTTCATCGAACGCTTTGGCGACACTGCCGCGGTTTTGCACTCCAGGCTTTCCCCGGGCGAGCGTTTTGACGAATGGTGGCGCATAAGAACCGGCCAGGCGCGGGTGGTGGTGGGGGCAAGGTCCGCTATATTTGCGCCGGTAAGCGATATCGGCGTGATCGTGGTGGACGAGGAGCATGAAAGCTATTACTCCGCCGAAAGCAACCCGGCCTATGACGCAAGAGAGGTTGCAGTCAAGCGCTGCCAGCAGCACGCCGATGGCGGCGCAGTGCTGGTTTTAGGCAGCGCCACGCCCCAGATCAAGACCTACTTAAGCGCCCTTCGCGGCTATTACACATTGATAGAGCTTCGAAGCCGCGTCACGGGTATGCCTCTTCCCACCGTCCACATCGTGGACATGCGAAGGGAGCTCGTCCTTGGCAATAGATCCATCTTTTCCGGCGATCTTTTGAAGGCCCTGAAGGAATGCTTTGAAAAGGGCGAGCAGGCCATGCTTTTTTTGAACCGGAGGGGTTATAATACCTTTGTGTCCTGCAGAAGCTGCGGGAAGACTGTTAAATGCCAATATTGCGATGTTTCGATGACTTATCACTTTGGGGCCAGGCGACTTAAATGCCACTATTGCGGCGCAGAGAAAAGCCCGCCCCGTGAGTGCCCCAGCTGCGGCTCCGGCCTCATCCGCTACTTTGGCTCCGGCACCGAAAAGCTGGAGGAGGAACTGCAAAAGTTTTTCCCTGACTTAAGCATTTGCCGCATGGACGCGGACACCACCGCCGGCAAGGACGGCCACAGAAAAGTGTTGGAGGAATTCAGGAGCGGCAAGGCCCGGGCCCTAGTGGGCACGCAGATGATCGCCAAGGGCCATGACTTCCCCATGGTGACTGTGGTGGGCGTCGTCGCAGCGGACATGATGCTTTCAATGCCGGACTACCGCAGCGCCGAGCGCACATTCTGTCTGCTGACGCAGGTGGCTGGAAGGGCTGGCAGGGCAGACAGACCAGGCCAGGTCTTCTTCCAGACATATGACCCTGACCATTACGCAATCACCTACGCCGCCAAGCAGGACTACAGGGCCTTTTACAACGAGGAGATCGACAACAGGCGCAGGGGGCTTTTCCCACCCTACACAGTTCATGCAAGGCTGCTTTTCACCGGTGACAATCCCGCAGACCTTGAAACAGCCGCAGATGCCGCCCAAAAGAAGCTGGAGCTCTGGCTTTTTGCCAACCCGGACCAAAGAGCGATGCTGGCTCACATGCGCCACATGGAAGCGCCCATCGCCATTATGAAGGGCAGGCACCGCAGGCAGCTTTTCCTGAAAATAAACGCGAAGGCTCCCGAAGCGATAATCGAAAAGCTGGCGGAGATCGCCGCGGAGGGATTCGAAATAAGAAACCTTGAGTGCAAGCTTGAAGTCAATCCCACGAACATGATGTAAGCTTTATAATATTAAAACCCAATCCACGGATTCCAGGAGGAATGATATAAATGGCGATAAGACGCGTACTTAAGATAAACGAGGAGACGGATGACGCAAAGCTTCGCAAAAGAAGCCGCGAGGTGGATGTTATCAATAAAAGAATAATAACTTTGCTGGACGATATGGCTCAGACGATGAGAGAAGCAAACGGCGTGGGCCTTGCCGCGCCCCAGGTGGGTGTTTTAAGGCGAGTGGTGGTGGCGGACGCCGGCGACGGCCTTGTGGAATTCATAAACCCTGTTTTGGTGGAGTGGTCCGGCGAACAGTGCGGGCCGGAGGGCTGTCTTTCAGTCCCCGATAGGCAAGAGGAAGTAAAGCGCCCCATGTATGTGACCGTGGACGCCATCGACAGGAACGGCCAGCCCTTCACCATGAAGGCCAGCGGTCTGATGGCGCGCTGCCTTTGCCATGAGATCGACCATCTGGACGGCGTTTTGTATATTGACTATGACGAAGGCGATGCCCTGCCCAGGGAGGAGCCCGAAGAAAAGGGAGAAAAAGCGCCATGAGGATAGTCTTTCTTGGAACGCCTGATTTCGCCGTCCCCTCGCTTCGTGCGCTGCATCAGGCCGGCCACGAGATCGTCGGGGCTTTCTGCCAGCCGGACAGGCCTCGGGGCAGAAAGATGCAGCTTTGCGCTTGCGCCGTAAAATGCGCTGCGGATGAACTGGGCATCCCCGTCATTCAGGTGGAGAGCATCCGCAAACAGGAAGGTCTGGATGCCCTTCGTGCCCTGAAGCCCGATCTTTGCGTCACCGCTGCCTTCGGTCAGATACTTTCAGCTAAAAACCTTGAAGTGCCCCCCCTTGGCACTGTGAACGTTCACGCTTCTCTTTTGCCCAAATATCGCGGAGCTGCACCCATACAGGCAGCCATTATAGGCGGCGAAAAAAAGACGGGCATCACCACCATGTACACCGATATCGGCGTTGACACTGGCGATATGATCCTCCAGCGGGAGATTGAGATCGGCGAGGAAGAAACCGCCGGCGAGCTTTTTGAAAGGCTGGCGCAACTTGGCGCAAAGACAATTGTCGAAACCGTGAATCTAATTAAAAATGGAAGCGCCCCCAGAATTCCTCAGGACGATGCCCTTGCCAGCCACTGCAAAATGATAAAAAAGGAGGACGCTTTCATAGACTTCACAAAGAGCGCTGAAGATGTCAACAATCTCATCCGAGGCATGAACCCCTGGCCAGTGGCCTATGCACTGGCGGACGGCCAGCCCCTTAAGATATATTCCGCACAGGTGGTTGAAAGAGGCGGTCTGCCCGGTGAGATATTATGCAAATCCCCAAGGGATGGCCTTGTGATCGCCTGTGGGGAGGGCGCGATAAGCGCCGAGGTTTT
>JBNRMR010000146.1:0-6617 GCA_050309705.1 Christensenellales bacterium
ACCGCTATCAGTACGGTGGCGAAGGCAGCTTCCAGGCCTATTACTGGTACGCGGGCGACCAGTGCGGCGCGTTTGGCGATTATAGGGACATCGGCGGACTGGCCCGCGCGTATTCCGCCATCTACGAGTTGGGCGGCGAGCTGGCGCTCTTTGGCGACAACATGTTCTATCCATTGACCATCGTGGCGCAAAGCAGCGCCAGCCGCCACCCGCAGGAAGCCCGGGTCTTGATTGAGACGCTTCTGGGGCAGGAAGTGCAATCCGCGCAAATGAGCGACGGCTTCAGCGTCCTAAGGTCTGTTGTTGAAGGGCAAAAGGAGTGCCCCTACGGCGAGGATTACAAAAACGAGATGAAGATATCCTGGATCAGCGCCGTGCCAGAGGTAACGCTGGTGGAGCGCTGGCCAAAGAAAAGGGATATTGACGCGTTTGTATCTGCCTTTGACACGCTGACCGTTCCCGCCAATGTGGACTACACCCTGCGCGATCTGTTTATCGAGGAAACGCTGCCGTACCTGCTGGGCGAGGAATCGATCGATAGCTGCATGCAGCGCTTGACGAGTAAGATCGCCATCTATTTGGCGGAATGACCTCATCAAAAGGAGAAACTATTGTGAAAAAACGGTTTGCGCTCATTTTGGCATTTTGCCTTGTATTGCTGGCAGCCTGTGCGCCCGCACAGACGACCGCGCCCACGCTCGCGCCTGCCCAAAGCGCGGAAAGCGAAGCCGCGCTGCCGCTGAGCGCTGCCTCGCAGCAGGCACTGGAAAGCAAGCTGATTATGCCCTCCGGCACGGGGGTGGATGGGTATGTGGAAACGGATATAACGGATAGCATGGGAACACCAAAGGTTTGGCCTTCCCATACCCTGAACGCAGCTGGAGAAGTGTACGGAATTGCCGGCAATTTTGGAGAAAGGCAAACAATCTACTGCCTGAACCAGCAGGACTATATCTGGGAAGAAGTGCCCGGTTACAATTGGCTAAGTGAAACTGAGGAGCTGAAACAGACATATAATGGGAATTTTCTGATTTTGAGCGACGGTACATATGCGGGCATGTGGAGTGGGTTAAAAATTGGTACGATCGATAGGATTTCCACCTTTAAAATTCTATACGCCGACGCAAACGGCTATCAAAAAACAGTTGAAACAGGTGAAAAATACTGGGATGACACTCAGGCTGTCTTTGATGAAGCCAGCGGCTTGTGCATGGTCATTGAATTTGAAGATCCCTACAATGAAAAGGAACATAGGAAAGGTGTGGTATACGACTATAGAACCGGTAAAAAAGTCTGTACGCTCGACATTGAAGCCGTTGGCTATGAGGACATATGCATACTGGACGGCAAGCTGTACTGCTTTAATTTTGGTCACTATATAAGACTTGACATATTCGACTTACACACCGGCGAGCTTTTGCGACAGCAGGACATGGAGGAGTTGCAATCCAAGGATAACCTCTTTGGACTCAAAGCCGGTGCGACCAGAGACGGCAATGGATTTGTGATTGCTGCCTCCAACGGCCTAATTTACATGGATAAGGATAGCCTGGAGCTGACAAAACTCGGCAAGATCGACTTTTTTGACAGAACGCAGGTAGGCTGCTACAGATTGCACTGCCTGGAGGATGGCAGCGTGCTTGTGTATTGCAAAGATGTGGAAGAATCCTCCGGTCATTACCTTTTGTTCCGATACATGGACGTGATCCCTGTGAAAGAAAGCGACCTGTCTGTGTTCTCCTTGGAGGACAATGCCGTCGTGCGTGGCGCTGCGGTTCACTATGGAGAAGCAAACGGCATCAATGTAAACTTCATCGTCGGCACGGAGGGCGGCGTTTTGGCTGAGGACGCCATGCGTACCCTCTCGGCTCAGATACTGGCCGGCGCGGGGCCGGACGTGCTGGTGCTGGACGGCCTGCCGATACAAAGCTATATCGAAAAAGGCGCGCTGGCGGATATTTCTCATCTGCTGCCGGAAAACGCCTATGAGAACATCACGGAGGGATTCCGGCAGCCGGACGGCAGCGTGCCGGCAATCCCGGCGCGATTTGAACCGCTCATGCTGCTGGGCAATGGGGTCAAGGACGTGCACACCCTGCCGCAGCTCTCTGCCTGGATGGCGGCGCAGGAAATACCGGACGTGGGCATCGGCACAAACGGTCAGATCCCCCGCTACTTCCCCTTCTTTGCCCACAACTGGATCAAAGAGGGAGCCTTCCAGTCCGACGTGTTCCGAGAAGACCTCATCGCCATGGGCGAGATGGCGAAGATGTGGCGGGAGAACAGCTACCTGGACAACGAGCAGTACCGTTACAACAACAGCCTGGCGCATGCCGGAGCCTGGTACGCCGGTCTGTCCGGCGGCGGCGTATTCGCGATAGAAGATATGGGCGAGCTGAACATCCCCTATGAAGTGCTGAAGACGAAAAAGGGCGAGCTGGCGTATTTTTCTGAGGATACATACCTGCCGCGCTCGGTGGTGGGTATCAGTGCCGGAGCGGCACACAAGGAACAGGCGGAGGAGTTTGTGCGCAGCCTGTTTACGGAGGAAGCGCAGTCGGTAAACCTGCAAAGGACAGGCTTGCCTGTGCGCCGCGACGCCATGCAGGCTTTGCTGAAAAAAGCGGCGGAAGATAAGACGGAGCAGGTATATCCGCTTGGTTGGATGAAAGGCGCCGAGGGGCTGGAGATCAATACGGGCAGCCTTGGGCGGAAGTTTGCCGATCAATTTGCAACGGGCGTGGAAAAGCTGACCATTCCCGCCTTGGTCGACCAGAGCCTGGAAGAGATCTTCTACGAAATGACGCTGCCCTACCTGCACGGGGAGCAGGACCTGGATTCCACCATGCAGCAGCTGCAAAGCAGGTTAGCCATCTATTTGGCAGAATAAGTCCATTATTATGAAGACTGCTATCTATTTATATACATCGTGCAGGCCTTATATGTATAGAGCTAACAAAGAAACAGATAAAGGTATTTTGTGTTCTCGTTTTATTGATGATTTTTCGTGAAACAATGAAGAGTGGAGCCACTGGAGCGAGTTAATTCTTATGAAAAACCTGAAATTCAGACAAAACAATAAGTGGGGTAGTATTTCAAGAAGGCTTTTTCTTGTTATGAATCCTCTATGGGAATACAGCTGGCAAATCATTGTTTGTTTGTTGCTGACAACAGGATTGCGTTTTTTTCAACCGTTGATTATGCGAATGGTAACAGACGATGGACTGATTGGAGGCAACCTTAGTATACTTATTTGGTCCGTTCTTGCCTTGTTAGGACTTGCACTATTTGAGCAAGGAATGGAAATCATGCTTACGAGGGTTTTTGCTGAAGTCCATAATAAGACATACTCTAATATATACTCAAAGGTGTTTAGCAAACTGTTCAAGCTTCGAATGGACTATTATGCAGATAAAGAGCAAGCGCAGCTTATCAACCATATACAAACTGATGTTAGTAACGTAGCATCCATTACTGATCGACAAGTTGCCATGATTGCTAGCAGTATATTTCAAGCAATAAGCGGCATTGCAGGTCTACTAATTATTAGCTGGCAGCTGACATTGGTGGTAATAGGTCTTATCCCTCTTCAGCTTTATTTAGTAATGCATTTTTCCAAACAGAAAGAAAAAATGACTGAAGACATGATCGAAAAAATGGGAACCTTTTATGGATGGATTGGGGACAACATAAATGGAATTAGAGAGATAAAGCTTTGGGGTTTATTTAAGCTAAGGAGTTCTGTTTTCCATGAAAAAATGTCCACTATGCTCCAGATAACCAAAGATAACACCATGCTCGACGCTTGGAGTTCTTTTTGGCAAAATAGCCTACATTGGCTTTCTACTGGATTATTATATGTACTTGGTGGCTTGCTAGTTGTAAGAGGGAAGCTATCCATTGGTAGTGCGTTTGCATTCATTTCGTATAGTAGTTTTGTAACTGGGCCTATAGCCTTTGTGTTTGGTCTTCGCTATTATCTCTCACAATTGCTACCTTCTGCAAAACGTTTATTTTCTTTTATGGATTTGAAGGAAGAATCAGCAGAAGCATCATTAATGCCATCTTCAATTAACGGAGTAACACTTGAATTTCATGATATTTGGTTTGCTTATGATGAAAATGGGCGTGAAACAAAACCAGTATTGCAAGGTGCAAATTTTCAAGTGGAAGAAGGTCAAAAGATAGCCATCATTGGAGCAAATGGAAGCGGAAAAACAACGTTACTGCATCTGCTGCTTCGATTTCTTGAACCTAAGAGTGGAGCTATATTGCTGAATGGGATCAATGCAGAAAAAATTGCGCTAGATAGTTATCGCCAGTTATTTTCTGTCGTAAGTCAAGACCCGTATCTATTTAATGACACTGTGCGTATGAATATTGATCCGCAACAAAAAGCTTCGGCCGAACGTATCGAGCAAGCCTTGCGGCAAAGTGGTGCAAAATCCTTTATTTCTCGCTTACCAAATGGATTGGATAGTCGAATCGGACATAATGGTGCGTGGCTCTCCGGTGGAGAAAAGCAGAAACTTGCTGTGGCAAGAGCCTTGATATTGGATACGCCAATTGTCATCTTGGATGAAGCAACATCAGGGTATGATGTTGAATCCGATGCCTACTTACATAATGTATTACTGCATGAATTCTCCGGAAAAACAATCCTAATGGTAACTCATCGGTATACTAATCTGGATGGTATCGACATAGTTTTGCGCCTTGAAAATGGTAGGCTATCACGTGTTTGATATGGAATACGATAGATTTGGGGGAATCTTTGGTTGAGGTGCATTGCTATTCTAGACGATGGTGTTCTGCTAGACGATGATACTTCTTTATGCTTTCAGTTGGAAGCAAGTGATGGAAAAGTGCACCCTTTGACTTCGCCTGTGTATAGTAATAGTCATGGCAGTATTTGTGCACGCATATTACGAGCATATGTACCGGATGCACCTATTGGTAGCATTCGAGTGCTGCAACATGAGAAAGGTCGAGGCAATACACAGAACCTTCTCGCTGCAATTGACTGGTGTGTGAAAAACAATATTCCTATTATACACATGAGCCTTGGAAGCATAGAGTGTGCAGATCGAAATGTATTGTTGAACGCCGCAAAATATGCTCTTGAGAATAGTGTTATCCTTATTGCCGCCTGCAGTAATGAGAAACCTTATGCATGGCCTGCTAGCTTTCGTAGTGTAATAGGAGTTGCTGTTGATCCTAATTTGACTGGAGATAAATATCACCCAAATCCCTATCCAGAACTTGGAATAGACTTTTTGGCAAGCTCTATTCATGCTCTCCAGATAAATGGTACTTCCTTTTGCACGAAAGAATGCAATAGTTTTGCTGCACCGACAGTTACAGCAGAAGTCTGGCGACTTCTGAAACAAGACTTTGGACAATCAATATGGGATCTAAAAAAGAAAATGGGGGTAGCTCCTCTTGCTTGTGCAATCGATATTGTAGATTGGGTGGATAGTTCACTTACACATGTATTCTTGAAAAAATATCCTCCGCTTAAGGAAGATACTACTATGCCAATTGTAATGGCAATTGGAAAACAAACAGAAGATACGCTTTTGCTGTTAAAGGATACTCTTCTTAATAATGATTATTTGCCAGTACATATGCGAACAACTTTGGAGTGTAATGATACAGAAGAATTATGTGAATACATGCGTCGCGGCTTATCATTTGCAAAAGAGATTCAAGCAGATATATTGTTGGTTCAAGAATGTGGCTCTTTTCACATAGCATCCATGGATATTATCCCAGACATCATGATAGTCGAAGACACAGAACAAAAGAGAGTCTCAGAAGACCTGTATAAAGCTATACAAAACAATGTCGGGTTTTGTTTTTTTGCCAGCGAAAAAAGCTCGTTAGACTTAGCAAAATATATGTTTTCATTACTTATTACATGAACAAAGGATGCTTTTGCGTTTGAAAGGGGGGAATATTTTGTGAGGCAACTTAGAAGTAAGCCACAAAACTGTCCAATCGGCCGCAAGCTGCACACGGACGGCGTGAGCCTGTGGTTTTTGCTGCCGAACCTCCTTGGCCTTTTGGGCTTTATCCTGGTGCCCTTTGGCGACGTTTTGCGCCGCTCGTTCTTTTCGGCCATGGGCGGCAGGTTCGCGGGCTTTGAGAACTACGCGGGCGTACTGCAAAACGAGGCCTTTCAGCTGGCGGCGGCGAACACGGGGCGGTTTTTGCTCTGCTGCATACCGCTGCTTCTGCTCTTGTCGCTCTTGATCGCCCTGCTGCTTTACAGCCTGCCGGGTGTAAGCGGCATGTTCAAGACCACCTTTCTTTTGCCCATGGCCGTGCCGGTGCCTCGGTGGTGTTCGTCTGGCGCGTGCTGTTCGCAGACGCGGGCCTGCTCAACGCCGTGCTGCATGCCCTGGGCGCGAAGCCCGTTCCCTGGATGAGCACGGGCGCGTCGTTTTGGGTACTTGTGGGCAGCTACATATGGAAAAACCTCGGCTATACCGTGCTTTTGTGGATGGCGGGCCTGAGCGGCATTCCGCAGAACCTTTCCGAGTCGGCCCGGGTGGACGGCGCTTCCGAGGGGCAGGTGTTTTTGTACATCACCGCGCCGCTGCTCCTGCCCACGG
>JBNRMR010000147.1:0-11027 GCA_050309705.1 Christensenellales bacterium
GGTGCCCGCTCCGCAAAGCGACATTTATTCGCTGATGTTTCTTCTGGCGGCTTCCATTTGCGTATTTTCTGTTTTAGCCTACAGCCTTGCTCTGCGCTCAACTGTGCGCAAGGTGCGAATGATACAAAAAGGGATGATTCACATAAGCGCCCACGACTTGGATTACAGAATCCCCGCCCCAGTAAACGACGACGAATTTGCCCAGATCATCCGGGGCTTCAACAACATGTGCGACCGAATAAGCCAGAACGTGCAGCAACTCTACATCCGGGAGCTTGAACAGAAAAAGGCGGAGCTTTACGCCATGCAAACCAGCATCAATCCGCACTTCCTGTTTAATACGCTGGAACTTATCCGTGTGCATATACTGCACGGCTCGCCTCAGGACGGTTCGCGAATGCTTCTGCTTTTAAGCAAAATATACCACAGCCAATTGGGACAGAGCATGAACATTTCACTGGCTGAGGAGCTTGAGCACTGCGAAAACCTGATTATTTTGCACCAATACAGGTTTGGTAACTTTGAATACTTTGTTGATATACCCGAGGAGCTGATGCAATGCGGTATTCCCAAAAACACCATCCAGCCCCTTATCGAAAACTATTTTGTCCACGGCTTGAACCCTGAGTCGGATGATAATCTTCTGGCCATCACCGCTAGGCGTATTCCGCGCGATGGAGGGAGCTTTGCGTGCATTACCGTGGAGGACAACGGGCGCTCCATAAGCGGCGAAAAGCTTAACCTCCTGAGGCAAAGACTGAAAAACTCGGTGTTTAACCAGGACAGCTACGAAGGTTTCGCCCTGTACAACGTGAACAGCCGCCTGCGCCTTGTTTTCGGGGAAGGAAGCGGCCTGACTCTTGGCTACGCCCATGGGGATGAAGGTTTTAGAATCGACGTGCTTTTCTGCATTCGTCCCCCTGAGGAGCTGAATAAGCAAACACGGCCAATGTAGAGCATTTTTTGTTCCCCGGATATATGCACGGCGGATACGACTTAATGAGACTTATTGCTTTATAAGCCTTCGCCGCCGGTAAGCCACCGGCGACAGGGAGAACTGACGCTTGAATGCACGGTTAAAATATGTCTGGCTGGAAAACCCCACCTCGTCCACAATGTCCTTTATTTTCATATTTGTGGTTTCAATTAGCTTGGCTGCACGCGCAAGCCTTGCTCGGGTGAGGTACTCGTTAAAATATGCACCCGTTTGCTGGTTAAAAGCGTTGCCCAGATAAGAAGGGGTTACATTCAAGCGCGCGGACAGTGTTTTGAGGGAAATATCTTTATCGCTCAACTCGTTGACAGCTTCCAGCACAGCCTGCACTACAGGGTGCATAGCGCTTCTCTTGATTTGTGACAGACGAGCGCTTTCTGTCACTACCCGTGCGCAGAACTCGAAATACTCATCCCCTCCCGCGCCTTTTTGGGGCATGTCCTTCATCATGTCTTCAGCCTGCGGAAAGCGCCGGAAGAACTCCGCAGATTCACCATCCAGAGCTTTAAAGCACCAACGCACCACAGCGCACGCCAGTACGAAGGGATCATGCCTCCCCGAGGAAAACAGAGCGCGCAGCCCGCTTATATACTCTGGTGGACTTGCCTGAGCATCCGGGCTTTCAATTTGCGCCTGTGAGCCGGCCGGAAGCGCAAGCTGCTCGGTCATTATACAGCGGCGGCTGAACTGCAAAAACTGCATATCTCCTGCGCTCTGGTAGCTTTTGTGTACATCAGCGGCAGCGTAGACGGATTCCCCGATGCAGGCAGAGATGTCCAGCCCCAGGAGTGCTGCGCCTTTAAGCAGGGTTTCCAAAAACGCCTGTAGGCTGCTTTGACGCGCGGGCGAAAAGATACATGCCATTCGCTGCATGCTTTCAAAACACCCGTGGATCTCATACTTTTTTTCGGCACTCGTCTTTAGATGCTCAAAAAAGCGCGGAAGCAAAGTTGCTTCTCCATGAGGGGCAAAGAAAAGCGCCGCGGCATAGCTCTCAGCGTTCACATTAATGTCCAGCATCTCGGCCCTCGCCCTCAGCTCGCCGCCCGTCAGGCTCCCCTTGAGCCAGCCCTCAGTGAAGTTCGCCCGGAACGGCAGAAGATCCGCCGCCTGCCTGTCAGCTTGACGCGCGCGCTCATTCAGCCGCTTTGCCAACAGACCAACCGTTTCTGAAAGCTCGTCTTCGTCCACGGGTTTAAGCAGGTAGTTTTCCGCCCCCTGCTTCATCGCCTCGCGTACATATTCAAACCGGTCGTATGCGCTTACCACCAAAACCGACAACCGCGGATGCTCCTGCCTGCAAGCGCGCATCAGCTCAATTCCCGTCATCTGGGGCATGGATATGTCCGTAATCAGCAAATGCACCGGGTTAGCGCGAATGTATTCAAGCGCCCGCAGCGGGCTTGTTTCCCCTAGCGCGATTTCAAAGCCGTGCCCCTCCCAGTCTATGGCTCGGGCAAGCCCCTCAAGCACAAACGGCTCATCATCAACCAAAACCGCTTGATACATGGCACACCTCCTTTTTGCATTAAATGAGTTGGATAATAACATTATAATCTGTTTCGTGCTCAAAGGCAATTCGAGAAAGAGCATCTTTGCAATTTGCTTGTTGATTGACGCTCTACTTTATACTAGCTCTCGCTGCTTAGGCCATTCAAAGATGGAAATAATGTGGAACCTTTTTGCCCATCTCTACCCACAGGAAAAATAACGGACGACTTACATTTTAGATCTTGTTGCCTAAATAGTAGATAAATCTTACATGGCGAATTTTAACATAATAAAATGTGAGCCGGTATGGGGCAGCACGCCTGAAGCACCGTAGGAGGGCTGATTCGGACGGTTTTGGCAACTGCACATCGCATTCAATCCGTCAAGAAATAATCGAACATTAAACATGGGGTTTATCTGCACGAAGGAAATGCCATCAATTACAATGTGGAACGGGCATGATATCGACTTTAAGCTGATGCGGCTGTAAAATTGGTACATTAAGGGGACAATTGTGTGCCATGTTTATAAAAATTTCCTTTTCCCGTGTTTATTAATCAACTTTGTGCTATAATCAGTTTAGCAATTTTTATAGAAATTGCAGGTTGGCAGGCTCCTTATGAATGCCGCCGAAAACATGCTATAACGTTTAATTGACAATGAGTTATGGGAGCAAAGCGATGATGAACAAGACCTTTATACCTGAAAATTACAGGCCCAGACTTTCACTGAGGGAAACCGAAAGGGCGATTAAGCTTGTGAAGGACGGCTTTGAGCGCAATCTTGCGGAGAAGCTGAACCTTGAGAGAATCAGCGCGCCCCTGTTCATTCTGCCGGGAAGTGGCCTTAACGATAACTTAAACGGAGTGGAGCGCCCTGTGGACTTTGATGTTCCCTACCTTAAGGAAACGGCGGAGATTGTCCATTCCCTGGCGAAGTGGAAGCGCATGGCTCTGCACCGCTATGGCTTCCTCACGGGCGAGGGGATTTACACGGACATGAACGCCATCCGGCGCGATGAGGAGCTGGACAATATTCATTCCATATATGTGGACCAGTGGGACTGGGAAAAGATAATGACCCGCGGCCAGAGAAACATGGATTATCTTGAGGAAGTTGTCAGAGGAATTGTGGCTGCTTTGAACATGACTCTTGCAGATCTTAAGGAGGCTTTTCCCGCCATCACCCTTGAGGTCGGACATGAGGTTAAGTTTATTTCGTCGCAGGAACTTTTGGACAGATATCCCGGACTTACCCCCAAGGAAAGAGAAAGCGCAATCTGCAAAGAATATGGCGTGGTTTTTATCACACAGATAGGCAAGGTTCTTTCTGACGGCACTAAACACGATGGGCGCGCTCCTGACTACGATGATTGGGAGCTGAACGGCGATCTGATGGTATGGAACGATGTGCTGAAAAGCGCACTGGAGCTTTCCAGCATGGGCATCCGCGTGGACGATGAGAGCCTTTTAGGCCAACTGAAGGCCAGCGATTGCATGGAGCGGGCGACACTCCCCTTTCACTCGATGCTGCTTGCAAAAAAGCTGCCCCTTACAATCGGCGGGGGCATAGGCCAGTCGCGGCTATGCATGTATCTTTTGCAGATGGCCCATATCGGCGAGGTGCAGGCCTCTCTTTGGAGCCAGGAGGACCATGAGCTTTGCGAGTCCCGTGGCGTGATGCTGCTTTAATTCCCGTTTTTATAAAGTAATTGAAAAAGAGTGGTTCGCCGCTCTTTTTCTTTTTAGGGCTATCCCTTTCGGGGGCAAATAATGTATAATAATGTCGTGGATAATAATCTTCTAATGAGAAAGGAAGGTCTACTTATGAACGAAAAGAAGAAAATGGAAGTGTTTTTTGATTATTCCTGCCCGTATTGCCTGAAGGGACACGGTTATTTGGAAGAGCTTCACTCAAACTACCCCGAGATCGAATTCGTCTGGTGCCCATGTGAGGCACACCCCCACCCCGAGCCCGGCCCGCATACCGATCTGGTTCTCCAGGGGCTTTTCTTCGCGCTTGAAAATGAAGTGGATATATGGGAATTCCATCGAAGGATGTATCAGGCGCTGGCGAAGGACAAAATTGACAGATATGATGTAAACGAGCTGGCGAGGCGAGTCGAGGATATCCTGGATGCAAAAGAATACAAAAAGGCGCTCCGGGAAAGAAAATACGAGAAGGTTCAAAAGACCATGAACGACTATGCTTACGAGAAATCAGGGGTGTGGTACATCCCCTCATTCAGAATGGACGGCCATAAGCTGGACGCCGCCGGCGGCGTTGGTGTGACCAAGGAACAGTTGAAAAAGTTTATGGACATCGCAAAAAAGTGATTTCATACTTGTGCCTGTTGTAACTCTCCCTGGGCTGTGTTAAGATATCACCGAGGGCCTTATTTACGCAATTTATGTAAACGAATGCCCTTTATGGCGAATCAGAAGGAGGCATGACCACATGAGGTTTGAATATCTGCACCCTGCCGACCAACTGGTGATGATAATGCAGCGCATATACGAGCGGAGCATGACAACCACATCCGGCGGCAATCTTTCTATACTGGACGACAATGGCGACATATGGATTACGCCCGCCGGCGTGGACAAGGGCACTCTGACCCGCTCGGACATCGTCTGCGTGAAGCCGGACGGCTCTTTTGCGGGCCCCCACAAACCCTCGTCGGAGTTGCCCTTCCATGCTTCCGTTTACAAGCGCAGGCCGGACATCCGCTCCGTTCTGCACGCCCATCCCCCGGCACTGGTGGCATTTTCAATTGCGAGGAAACTGCCTTCCATAGACCTGATACCCACGGTGCGCAAAACCTGCGGAGAGCTGGCGCTAGCGAAATATGCAGTGCCGGGCAGCGATGAGTTGGGGGAGAACATCGCCAGGGAATTTGAGGATGGCACCAACATAGTGCTTTTGGAAAACCATGGGGTAGTCATTGGAGCGAAGGACCTTTTCGCCGCTTTCATGGCCTTTGAAACGCTGGAACACAGCGCAAATCTGGAGATTGTGGCTAGCAAAATCGGCAAGCCAAAGGCTCTTGCGCCACAGGCGTTCAACGTAACCCAAACCCGCCACCACATGCTGATGGACGACTTCATCCCCAGGCACCGCACCACCGAAGAGAGGGCCGCCCGCAGGGATATGATCACCCTGATACACCGCTCATACCGCCAGGGGCTTTTCAGTGCCACCCATGGCACTTATTCGGTGAGGCTCTCCGACGGTTCATTCATTATCACACCCTTCGGGCAGGATAGGGCATACCTTCAGGAGGGCGATCTGGTGCGCATAAAGGCGGGCATGAAAGAGCAGGGCAAGACGCCTTCTCGGGCGGTGCTTTTTCACCAAAAAATTTACGAAGTGCACCCTGATATCAGAGCGATTTTGCTGGCGCATCCCCTGCATGTGATGGCATTTGCAGTGACGGACGTTGAGTTTGACGCGCGAACCATTCCCGAGAGCTACCTTTTGCTGAGGGAAATCACGAAGGAGCCTTTCAGCACCATTTACACAGACCCTGAGGAAGCAGCGAAAAAATTCAGCAAGCGTGTGCCGGCGATAATATTCAACAATGATTGCCTTGTGGTGACAGGATCGTCCCTTTTGCACGCCTTTGACCGTCTGGAGGTGGCAGAGGCCACGGCACATTCAATTATTTCTTCCCATGATATCGGCAAAATTGTGCACATCACCAATGAGGAAGTGGAGGATCTTAAGAGGGCCTTCAAGCTGGAAGATTAGCTTTTATTTAAGCCTGCCAAATAAGAAAACCGCTGCGGAAGTAAATCCTTCGCGGCGGTTTCTCTTTTTGCTTTTTATTTAGACCTTTAATGGGATATGAGGCGGCGTGATAATTTCATGTTTTCAAGCGCCCATTTTCGCTTTAAAGCAAAGCTTTTTTCATGCAATCCGTCAAGGTTGTGTCAGCCTTTGCAGAACTTCATTTTCAAAAAACGACTTGGTTTCTGACGGCTCAAGGGAGAACATTTTCTCGTCAATCTTGACGCAGACTCCGTCCGTGCATTCCCCCATGCAAAATGATCCTGCAAGCTCTATGCTTTCCTGAAGATTTCTTTCAGCGATTAGATACTGAAGCTGGTCGACTATCTGCCTGGAGCCCTTGAGATGGCATGGCGAGCCAATGCATATGTTTATCTTCATGGTTTTCCCCCCTTATTGATACTCGGCAATATTTGCCCAATGGAGTAGGAACTCCCGCTCCTTTGGTTTGCCCTTTCCAAGCTGAGATGCGGCAACGATGGACAGCCACTTTTCGACATACTGCCTGGCGGTATCGCTCTTTTTGCAGAAGAGCTTCATGTACAGCTCGGCGCTTTTGATATCGCCGGACAGCCAGAATAGCAGATATGTCCGGGCGGCATCAGCGGAGGCGTTGCCCTGGGTGGCATGGGCCCAGTCGATTATGTAGGCCTCGTCCTCGTCGGTGATTATTATGTTGCTGGGGTTAAAGTCGCCATGGCAGAGCTTTCTGTGCTCCTCGATGCTGTCCAAGCGAGTGTGCAGCTCGTATCTGGCGGTGGCGTCCAGGCCGGACTCGCGGATCTTCCTGTGCATCTTCTCGCAAAGGCGGCTAAGACCCGGCGCTGTGGCTCTGTGCATATCAAGCTGGATGTCCACAAAGCGGTTCATGTATTGCTCATGGTTTTCGGGGTTTCTCTCAATCAACTGTTCAAGGGTATTGCCCTCGATATATTCAGTGACCAGCGCCCATTTGCCATTCACATCGACGACTTCTATCACCTTCGGGGCCTTTATACCCGCCTCCACTGCGATGGCATGGTTAAGCGCCTGGCGCAAAACCGAGGAGGCGCTGTCCTCGTTAAAGACTTTTATGCACTTGTCCTCATCCTGATAGATTGTCTTTGTGGTTCTGATGGCGATCATCTTCTCAAGATTCATTATTAAACCTCCTCGTGGATGCCATGATAGGCGTTAATATACATCTGCTTTATTTCACTCATAAGGGGGTAGCGGGGGTTTGCGCCGGTGCATTGATCATCGAATGCCTGGTCGGTCATTTCCTCCAATGTTTCCATGAAGTATGTTTCGTCTATGCCGTAGTCCTTTATGGACTTCTTTATGCCCACCTTTTCCTTAAGAGTGTTTATGGCGGCGATGAGGTTCTCCACCTTTTCGGCATCGCTTCCGCCCCTGATGCCGAGGTAGTCGGCCACCTGGACGTAGCGAGCACGGGCGTGGGGATAGCCATACTGGGAGAAGCTACCCATGCGTGTTGGCTGTTCGGTGGAGTTGAAGCGGATGACCTGCTCAATCATGAGAGCGTTAGCAACGCCATGGGGCAGATCGTGGAAGGCGCCGAGCTTATGGGCCATGGAGTGGCACACGCCCAGGAATGCGTTGGCGAAGGCCATTCCGGCCATGGTGGCGGCGTTTGCCATGTTCTCCCTGGCGACGGTGTCTGTCTGACCATTTTCATAGGCGCGCAGAAGGTTTTCAAAGACCATCTTGAGGCTTCTAAGGGCGAGGCTGTCGGTATAGTCGGTGGCGAGCATGGAAGCGTGTGCCTCCAGGGCATGGGTGACGGCGTCTATGCCGGAAGCGGCGGTGAGACCCTTTGGCGCACTCATGTGCAGGTCGGCGTCCACGATGGCCATGTTGGGCAAAATTTCGTAGTCGGCGATGGGATATTTAACGCCGCTGTCACCGTCGGTGATAACTGCAAAGGGCGTGACCTCGGAGCCGGTGCCGGCAGAGGTGGGTATTGCTATGAAGTATGCCTTTCCGCCCATCTTCGGGAAGGTATAGACCCGCTTTCTGATGTCGGAAAAGCGCATTGCCATATCCGCGAAGTCTGCCTCGGGATGCTCATAAAGAACCCACATTATCTTTGCAGCGTCCATGGCGGAGCCGCCGCCCACTGCTATTATAACATCTGGCTGGAAAGAGAGCATCTGTTTTGCGCCCTCTTTCGCACACTCAAGGGTGGGATCGGGTTGGACGTCATAGAAGCATGTGTGCAAAACGCCCATTTCGTCCAGCTTGTCGGTTATGGGCTTCGTGTGTCCGTGATTGTAAAGGAAGTTATCTGTGACGATAAAGGCCCTTTTCTTGCCCAGGACATCCTTAAGCTCTGAAAGAGCCACGGGCAGGCAGCCCTTTTTAATGTAAATCTTCTCAGGCGCGCGGAACCAAAGCATGTTCTCTCTCCTTTCGGCCACGGTTTTAATGTTTATCAGGTGCTTGACCCCAACATTTTCAGAGACGGAGTTTCCGCCCCAGGTGCCGCAGCCTAATGTGAGAGAGGGAGCAAGCTTAAAGTTGTAAAGGTCACCTATGGCGCCGTGGGAGGAGGGACTGTTAACCAGAATGCGGCAGGTTTTCATGCGGGCAGTGAACTCGTTCAGCTTTTCCTGCTGGGTGGTCTCGTTGAGGTATATGGAGGCGGTATGGCCATAGCCGCCGCCGGCTATGAGATGCTCGGCTTTCTCAAAGGCATCCTTTATGTTTTGAGACTTATACATCGCCAGCACAGGGGAGAGCTTTTCGTGGGAGAACTCCTCGGAAATATCCACGCTTTCCACCTCACCGATCAGAATCTTAGTGCCCTTGGGGACGCCCACTCCGGCAATTTCAGCAATAGTTTCGGCGCTTTGGCCAACAATCCTGGCGTTCAACGCGCCGTTTATTATGATTGTCTTTCTGACCTTCTCGGTTTCTTCGGGGTCAAGGAAATAGCAGCCCCTTTCGCTGAACTCCTTCTTTACGGCTTCATAAACACTTTCAAGGACAATGACTGACTGCTCGGAGGCGCAAATCATGCCGTTATCGAAGACCTTGGAGTGGATGATGGAGTTGACTGCAAGTATGATGTCGGCGCTGTCGTCGATTATGGCGGGGGTGTTGCCAGCGCCAACGCCCAGGGCCGGCTTTCCGCTGGAGTAGGCGGATTTGACCATGCCGGGGCCGCCTGTGGCGAGGATGATGTCCGACTCCCTCATCAGGCTGTTGGTGAGCTCCAGACTGGGCTCGCTGATCCAGCAGATGATTCCATCCGGTGCGCCTGCGCTCACGGCTGCTTCCAACAACAGCTTCGCCGCAGCGATGGTGCAGTTTTTCGCCCGGGGATGTGGGCTTATAACGATGGCATTCCTGGTCTTAAGGGCGATGAGTATCTTGAAGATGGCGGTGGATGTGGGGTTGGTGGTGGGGATAACCGCGGCCACCACTCCCATTGGCTCAGCAATCTTCTTTATGCCGAAGGCCTTATCTTCCTCGATTACGCCGCAGGTTTTCGTGTCCTTGTAGGCATTATAAATGTATTCGCTGGCAAAGTGGTTCTTTATTACCTTGTCCTCCACGACGCCCATCCTTGTTTCCGCGGCAGCCATTTTGGCCAAAGAAATCCTCTCCTTGTTGGCAGCGGATGCGGCGGCAAGGAAGATTTTGTCCACCTGCTCCTGGGTATAGGTGGAGAAGATATCCTGAGCATTCCTCAGATCCTTCATTACCAGCTTAAAGCTTTCCATGTTTGTTATTGCTTGTTGACTCTTCATTGAAACAGCTCCCACTCTTTTTTCTTTTTTGTAGTTTGCATTTTATCTATAGATTTTTTCGGTCAGATGCCGGGATAGCGCCGCCAGCGAGGCCGCCATGTTTTCATTTTGCACCAAAATGTCCTCGGGAACGTTTAAATGGACGGGTGCAAAGTTCCACAGGGCCTTCACTCCCCCCGCAACAAGGCCGTCGCAGACTTGTTGGGCCTCTATGGCGGGGACTGTTATTACGCCGATTCTGATCCTCCTACGCTTGCATATATCCTCCAGTTTGTCTAGAGCGAATATCTCTTTGCCGTTTACATGAGTGCCTATTGTGTCTTCATCCACATCGAAACCGGCGATGATGTTAAGGCCGTATTCCGAGAAGCCGTCATAGGACATCAGGGCTTTTCCGAGCTTTCCCACACCTACCAGAACGGCGTCATCCATGTCGTCATAGCCCAGAGCCCTTTCCAGATCCACGATGAGGTCCTCCGTCACATAGCCAACCTTCGGGCGGCCGCCGTCGCTGACGGCATCCAGATCCTTGCGGACGACGACATCGTTAAGCCCAAGGGCCTGCGCCAATGCGGTGGCGGAAATGTTCATTGCGTCATCCTTTGGCAGCGCTTTCAGATAGCTTAGATATATTGGCAGACGCTGCAACATCTGAGCTGTGATGTTGGTGCGCATAATTCCTCCTTTAAAATTTACGGCTCTCTACGTCTTTTTGTGAAAAAGTCCGCGATGGCTGATGCGGCGGTATTCTCGCCCCCTGGCCAGCCGCAATTTTCTGATTTAAGAATATCACAAAGATTTATACGTTAGAAATATAAATGGCGCATATCGATATTATTATATCGATATAACAATACCGATATGTTTGACACTTTTTTTGAAAATACATTTGTGTCTATCTTTGTCATTTGAAGCCTAAGAAAAATAAAATGCGATTTAATCGGAATTATGCGCGGTTTTTGAGCGACTGCAACAATGTACTATATTGCATTATCAGT
>JBNRMR010000148.1:0-17765 GCA_050309705.1 Christensenellales bacterium
GGGGAGATGTACAACCTGGTAGGTTTTCAGACGCGACTTAAATTCCCTGAGCAAAAGCGGGTTTTTTCGATGATTCCGGGGCTTGAAAAGGCCGAGTTTGTCCGCTATGGAGTTATGCATAGAAACACATATTTAAATTCCCCCGGTTTTTTGGCAAAAGATTATAGCGT
This sequence comes from Christensenellales bacterium, assembly GCA_050309705.1. GTDB lineage: Bacteria > Bacillota > Clostridia > Christensenellales > UBA1750 > JBNRMR01. Next base: position 171 of record JBNRMR010000148.1, read on the forward strand.
AATTGAAAAGCCGTTCATATATTTCGCCGGGCAGATTTCCGGCGTGGAGGGCTATGTGGAGTCCGCTTCGTCCGGTTTGGTGGCGGGCAGATCCCTTGCGGCAAAGCTTTCGGGCAATGCGTCGCCGGACTTTACTCAAAAGACAATGATTGGCGCTCTTGCGGCATATATCAGCGCGAAGCATTCCCGTTTCGACCCCATGAACGCCAACTTCTCGATAATCGAGCCTTTGCCGGAGCGCATTCGCAGCAAGAAGGATAAATATGCCGCCTATGCCGCCCGTTCATTGGAACACCTTGCGCAGATGAGCTGAATCATGCTAAAATGTTGATATAGCAAGGGCCTGATTGGAAGGAGAAAAGCGCGTTTATGCGGATTATCGCCGGCAGATACGGCAGCAGAAAGCTGAAGACACTGGATGGGCTGGACACGCGCCCCACATCGGACAAGATAAGGGGTGCTGTTTTCAATATTCTCACCCAGAGAATTCCCGGGGCCATGGTGCTGGACCTCTTTGCGGGCTGCGGCGCAGTGGGGCTGGAAGCAGTCTCCAGGGGGGCGCGCTTTGCCGTCCTTAACGATATCGCCCAAAGGAGCATTGACGTCATACAGGACAATATCGACTCTCTTGGCGCGCATGAGGAAACCGGAGTTATGGGCGAGGACGCCTTTAACGCCGTGGGTATACTGGCGGATTCAGGCATGGCTTTCGACATAATATACCTGGACCCGCCCTATGACAGCCATTTCTACGAGCAGATAATCAGTCGCATACGCGAGTGCGGCATCCTGGCCCTTGGCGGGGTCATAATCTGCGAACATAGGAAAGGCAGCTCCTTTGAACTGCCCTTTGACTATAGAATCTACGACAGGCGCATATATGGAAAGAGCGCTGTGAGCTTTGTGATAGAGGAGATAGTGGCATGACGAGCAAAATGAACAAGAAAATTTGCCTTTTCCCGGGCTCTTTTGACCCAATAACAAAGGGCCATCTGGATGTTATCCAGCGGGCGGCCAAAATTTTTGACAAGGTCGTGGTGGCGGTGATGGTCAACCCCCGCAAGCAGGGCCTGTTCAAGGTGCATGAAAGGCTGATGCTCATCGAGCGCTGCATAACCCACCTGACCAATGTGACAGTGGCCTTTTATGAGGGTGGGCTTTTGGAATATGCCAAAATGGTGGGCGCAGGGGTCATTCTAAGGGGCATTCGAAACGAGCAGGACTTCGCATACGAACGCGATTGGGCTATAATTAACCGAATGGAGGCGGAGGATATCGAGATCATGATGCTGATAAGCTCCCCTGAGCACGCCTTCACCACCGCTTCCCATGTGAAGGAGATAGCCGCGCTGGGCTACGACATATCAAGCTATATACCCGAGCCGATAATAGGCGATGTTATAAGCAAAACAGGAGGGCAAAAGATATGAACGTCATGGTTCTTATTGAACTTTTGGACGAGGCCATGCAGGAGGCTTCAAGCCTTCCCCTCACCAGCAAAAAGCTGGTTGATGTGGACAAATGCCTGGACATCATCCGCGACCTGCGAATAAACCTTCCCGAGGATATAAAGGACGCCGAGCAGATTGTGACCGAAAAGGATCAGATCATTAATGATGCTCAGATGGAGGCGCAGCATATCGTTTCAGAGGCGGAGCGGCGTTTTCGCGCACTTCTGGACGAGCATGAGGTCACAAGAAAGGCCCATGACCACGCGGATGAGATCATCGCCAGCGCCAACGCGGAAGCCCAGGAGATCATCTCCAGCGCCGGCGCGGAAGCCCAGGAAGTAAGGTTGGGCGCCATCGGCTATGCAAACGAGGTTATGGACAAGCTGGAACACACTTCTAGGCGGATATTGAGCGATATAATGAGCAACAGGGAAGACCTGGACAATATGTAGCTCTTCTCTTTCAACGTGAAAGCTTTCAATGCAAAAAAGAGGAAATGCCCCAGCAGAGCAGAAAGCTGATGCTTGCGTGGACGGTCTTTGAAAGGGCATATCTCCAAAAGGGGATAACCTCCAAGAGAAACTGGGAGCTTTGAACCATAATTGAAAGGCCGCCGAAGGAAAGCGTCGCACAGCAGAGGGCGGCTTTAAGCGCCATGCTTATGGGCAGACCGGATATGTATTTGCAGCCGGCGGTCATCTCGAATATGGCGGCGGAAATGCCGTTGTCACCGAAAAAGACGCTGTTTATGACGGTAAAAAGCGCCATTGCCGTGGCGATGCCGATCATGGCCATGCCGCTTTTTGATATCGCCTGGGTGATTATGGCGGCAATGGTGGCGCTGTTTTCGGCGCTTTTGGGTGTGGAAGGCTCGTGTTTTGCACGGTAGGAAAAGACCGCACCGGTTATAATTGCGCCAAGAACATGGCAGACAAGCATCATCCAGCCGATTCCCTTGCTTGATAGCATTGTGATGCCAACGCCGGCCAGCACAAAGCCGGGGCTGGATACCGCGCCGTAGGATACCAGGCGGCGGGCCTGATTCCTTGTTATTGTGCCGTTTTCTCGCATACCGCCGATGATTCTGGCGCCGGTGGGGAAGCCCGCGCAATAGCAGAGCAGCAGCACGCCAAAGGCCTCGCCGGGGCATTTAAGCAGCCCTTTCGCGGCTTTGTCCATCTTCCTTGCGCCGATGCCAAAGGCTCCCGTTCTTTCAAGCAGCTCCGCACCGATGAAGAAGGGGAAAAGCCCAGGCATTACACCTTTAAGCCACAGCTCCAGGGCGGAGAGTGTGGCCGAGGATGCCTTGCCGGGAGAAATCAGCAGGGCGATAATATATATCACCGTTAAAATTGGATAGATTAGTTTCAAAGACACCACCTGTAAAAAGTATGTTGAAGGGGTGAGGTAAATGAATGATTCAACAGTGGAAAAGAAGGAAAACAAGGATAAAATTAAAGTGGGGTTGGCGCTGGGCGCGGGGTTCTTCAGGGGCCTTGCCCATATTGGCGTGCTTCAGGTGCTTCAGGAAAATGGTATCGAGATAGATTTGATTGCGGGAACTTCCATGGGCTCTGTCATAGGCTCCATATATTCAACCGGGATGAGCCTTTCGATGCTTGAAAGGCTGGTCTATTCCTGCAGCGAGCGCATGTTCTACGACGTTAGCAGGAACAGAAAAGGCTTTATAAAAGGCGAAAAGATAGTCTCCTTCATGCAGACTCTAACCGGCGACAAGTCCTTTGATCAAGCGGATATTCCCTTTGCCGCCGTGGCTTGCGATATCGAGACCGGCGAAAAGCTGGTTATTTCCCAGGGGAAGATATACCAGGCTGTTCGAGCAAGCATTTCTGTCCCGGGGATTTTTGTGCCCTATGAAATGGATGGCAGGGTGCTTGTGGACGGCGGCGTGCTGGAGCGCGTGCCATCCAGCGTAGCCAGGGAAATGGGCGCGGATCTGGTGATCGCGGTGGACGTGGGGGCAAGAGAAGGCCGCTACGAGGTGAAGGGCACTATGGACATAATGCTGCGCACAATTGAGCTGATGCAGTTTTCAGCAGTTGCTCTGGGGCCACCTGCGGATGTGCTGATCGCGCCGAAGGTCAGGCATATCGACATTATGACGATGAACGACAGCGAGGAGTGCATAGAGCTGGGGCGGGAGGCCGCAAGGAAGGCAGTTCCAATTATAAAAGAAAAGATAGACTTAATGACCACGCATAAAGAATGAATAAATATGCAGCGAAATCAGAGGTAACTTGGCTTCCTCTGGTTTTTTTATTGCTCCTTTTTTATAGCATTTCTTTTGCTTCGGACAAAAAAGCAAAAATAAGTGAATTTTTTTAATTGACATCCACAATCATAGGGGTTATAATGAGCAAAAATAAATATTTAGTCTAACTAATTAATTGGGAGTGTGTTCATGCTTAGTAAGATTGAGTCCGATATAAACGATGCTTTCATGCAAATATACAACTCCGTTCACAGGGTGGAGGAGAGAATGCTTAAGCATTCAACGCTTGATCTGAGCATAAGCGAGCTTGACATGCTGGAGACCGTCGGCGCATACGGCGAGAAGGGATGCACCATCAGCGATATTGCCCGGAACAATAATGTGACTTTGCCTACCGTCACCGTGGCGATAAAGCGGCTGGAGGCTAAGGGCTATGTGGAAAAAAACAGGTGCAAGCAGGACGGCCGCGTGGTATATGTGATACTGACGCGCCTGGGCAAAAAGGCCGACGCTGCCCACAAATATTTCCATGAGCGAATGGTGCGTTCGTTCATAAAGGATGTTGGCCATGAGGACAGGGAGCTGCTTCTAATGGCGCTTAAAAATCTGGGCGCATTTTTGAAGCATGCGGAAGGAAGCATGTGATGAGGATTATAGGAACCGGAGGCGCGGTGCCGGAGCGCATCGTCACAAATGACGACCTCGCAGCGTTTCTGGACACGAGCGATGAATGGATATCAACTAGGACAGGCATATCTCGGCGCAGAGTCATGAGCAGCGAGAGCCTGGAGGATCTGGGAGCCAGGGCGGCTGAGGAGGCCATCGAGATGTCCGGGCTTGATGTTTCAGATATCGATTATCTGATCTGCACAAATGTGCTAAATCCATATATTACACCGGGGCTGGGCTGCGTCATACAGGGCATTTTGGGCCTTGACTGCCCCAGCGTGGACTTGAACGGAGCTTGTGCAGGCTTTGTTTACGCCCTTCAGATGGCAAACGGTCTTCTGGCCACGGGTGTGCGCAATGTGCTGATAGTGAGCGCCGAGGCAAACAGCCTCCTTTGCGACTGGACCGACCGCAGCACCTGCGTTCTTTTTGGTGATGCTGCCGGTGCGGCGGTGGTGACAGCAGGGGGCGAAAAAGTGCTTTTCAAGATGAGCTCAGTGCCGGACAAAGAGGTGCTCTATGCCAAAAACGCCATGGGCAACAGCCCCTATTCACCGGGGCATGGGCATGAATACCTGAAAATGAACGGTCAGGAGGTATACAAGTTCGCCGTTTCCTCAGCGATAAGAGATATTCGGGAGTTGCTGAAAAAAAGCGCGCTTCAGCCTGACGATATAGGCCATTACATATTGCATCAGGCGAATTTGAGGATAACCGAATCCGCCAGGAAGCGTCTTGGTCAACCGGGGGAAAAGTTCCCGTCGAACATAGGCGAATATGGCAACACATCATCGGCCAGCGTGCCCTTGCTCCTAGACGAGCTGAACAGGCAGGGCAAGCTTTTGGAAGGCGAAAACATCATCATGAGCGCGTTTGGCGCGGGGCTGGTCACGGGGACCTGCCTTCTGCGCTGGAATAAATGCTGATTAAAAACTTATTAAGGACTTTAGCAGGAGGAAAATGAAATGATTTTTGGCAAAATTGCGGCAATATTGGCGGACCATCTGGACAAGGACGTAAGCGAAATTTCTGTGAACAATACATTTGAGGACCTGGGCCTGGACTCTTTGGACACAGTTGAGATCATTATGGAGATTGAGGATGAGTTTGGCGTCAGCATTGAGACTGATCCTTCCATCAAGAGCGTGGCGGATTTGGTGAAGCTGATCGATGGAGGCAAATGAGGATGATTCAAACTCCGATATGCGGTCTGATCGGCATTGAATATCCGATCTTTCAGGGAGGCATGGCCTGGGTGGCAGATGCCGCCTTGGCCGCGGCGGTTTCAAGGGCCGGTGGCCTGGGCATAATCTCCGCCATGAACGCAGACGCGGATTATCTTTCGAAAGAGATCGACAAATGCGCGGCGGAAGCGGGTGGGCAGCCCTTCGGCGTAAACATAATGCTGATGAGCCCCTTTGCTGATGACGTCGCCCAGGTGGTTATCGACAAAAAAGTGCCTGTGGTGACAACGGGCGCGGGCATGCCCTCCAAATATATGCCGGGTTGGATTGCTGCGGGGATAAAAGTTGTGCCGGTGGTTCCTTCAACTGCCATTGCAAGGCGGGTGGAAAGACTTGGCGCCTGCGCAGTCATCGCCGAGGGAGGAGAGGCCGGCGGCCATGTGGGCGACCTTACCACAATGACTTTGGTGCCCCAGGTGGCGGATGCGGTTTCAATACCCGTCATCGCGGCGGGGGGGATCGCCGATGGCAGGGGCGTGGCGGCGGCATTTATGCTGGGCGCCAGCGGTGTTCAGTGCGGCACCCGCTTTTTGACGGCGAAGGAATGCAACATACACCAAAACTACAAGGACAGAGTGCTGAAGGCCAAGGATACCGACACAATGCTTACCGGAAAGCGCTTGGGCCACCCCGTGCGCACCCTTAAAAGCCCTTTTTCAAGAAGGCTGGGCGAGATGGAGTATGACGCTTCCATCAGCAACGAGGAAATCGAAGCATTCGGCGCGGGTTCCTTGCGCAAGGCGGTCAAAGAGGGCGATGAAAAGGCTGGCAGCTTCATGGCAGGCCAGGCGGCGGCCCTTGTGAAGGAGGAACTTACAGCAAGGGAGATAATCCTTAAACTGTTTGAAGAAGCGGAAAGCTGCTTTGGAGGGGCCGTCAAATGGGTAAGATAGCCTTTCTTTTCGCAGGGCAGGGGGCGCAATATCCCGGGATGGGCAAAAGCCTATATGATGGCTCCAAGGCGGCGAGGAAAGTTTTCAACATGGCGGAGAAGCTTCGGCCCGGCACGCTCAACATGTGCTTTGATGGCGAGAAGGAACAGCTTAACCAAACTGTAAACACTCAGCCATGCCTGTTCACTGTGGACCTTGCCTGCGCTACGGCCCTTCGTGAAGAAGGAATTCGCCCCGATGGAGCAGCGGGATTCTCGCTGGGCGAGATGCCGGCACTGGCCTTCTGCGGCATCCTAAGCCATGAGGACGCCTTCAGGGCTGTCTGCGAAAGGGGACGGCTGATGCATTCAGCGGCGGAGAAAAACCCCGGCGCAATGACCGCAGTGCTGAAGCTTTCCGCCGAAAAGGTGGAGGAGATCGCCAGGGGCTTCGGGCAGGTCTTCCCCGTCAACTATAACTGCCCCTGGCAGACGGTGGTGGCCGCAGGCAGGGGCGATATCGATGCCTTTGAGAAGCGCGTGAAGGCCGCGGGTGGTAGGGCCATTCGTCTTGCTGTGAGCGGCGCCTTCCATTCGCCTTTTATGGACGAAGCAGCCAGAGCCTTTGGCCAATATCTTGAGGGGAGTTCATTTTGCACAGAAGAAACTGTGCTTTATGCAAATTCTACTGCCCGGCCATATGTCTTGGAAGATGCAAAAAGCTTGTTGTCAGGCCAGATAAACAGCCCCGTCCGCTGGCAGGAAATCATTGAAAATATGATTGCAGACGGCTTCGACATCTTTGTGGAGGTGGGGCCGGGGAGAACTCTAAGCGGCCTTATCAGGAAGATAAGCGGCGATGTGCAGGTTTTAAGCGTGGAGAGTCATCAGGACGCAGTGGAGGCCGCAAAAGCTTTGAAGGGAGAAATGTAATGGCTATGGCTAATCAAACTGGAGCAAAGGTGGCGCTTGTAAGTGGCGCTTCCAGAGGAATAGGCAGGAGCATAGCAGTTTGCCTTGCAAAGGCGGGGCATGATATCGCCGTGGTCTACTCCAGCAACGGTCAGCAGGCCGAGGAAACAAAGAGGCTGGTCGAGGAGGCGGGCGCGAAGGCCCTCTGCTTTCCCTGTGACGTTTCCGATTATGAAAAAACCGGTCAGCTCATCAAGGAAGTGAACGAAAAAATGGGCAGGATCGCTGTTTTGGTGAATAATGCCGGCATCACTCGGGATAAGCTGATGGTGCAGATGTGCTCTGAGGATTTTGACAGGGTTCTGGAAGTGAACCTCAAGGGCGCATTCAATCTCATCAGGCACTGTTATCAGGGATTCATGCGGGCAAGGAGCGGGCGGATAATCAACATTACATCGGTCGTGGGTCTGAACGGCAACGCAGGCCAGACCAACTATTCAGCCGCAAAGGCAGGGCTTATCGGCCTTACCAAGAGCGTCGCCAAGGAGCTGGCGCCCAGGGGAGTGACCTGTAATGCCATCGCTCCGGGCATGATAGAAACTGACATGACTGAAAGCATGACTGAGGCCCAAAGGCAGGCGTTTGTTGGGGTGATACCGCTAAGACGCAGCGGGCTGCCCGGTGAGGTGGCAAATCTTGCGGCGTTTCTGGCCTCGGACGCGGCGGCATATATCACCGGCGCGGTCATCCCGGTGGACGGCGGCCTTTCAATGTAGGGGGTGCGTTAATGAAGAAAGTGGTAATTACCGGTATGGGCATCATTTCGCCCATCGGAAAGAGCATAGACGAATATTTTGAAAGCTTGAGCGCGGGGGTGTGCGGCATCGGCGTCATCACCCGGTTTGACGCTTCTGAGTATAAGGTGAAGGTGGCGGCGGAGGTTAAAGATTTTAACCCTGGGGACTTTGGAATTTCCCCCAGGAATGCCCGCCACATGGATCTTTTCACACAGTATGCAGTGGCCTGTGCAAAACAGGCGGCGGATGCAAGCGGCATAGCCGGCAATGTGGACCCTGAGCGCTTCGGAGTTTATGTGGGCAGCGGCATAGGCGGCATGAACACATTCGTTAAGGAAGACAGGAAACTTCTTGAAAGAGGGCCGGACAGGGTTTCCCCCTTTTTCATACCGATGCTGATATCAAACATAGCGGCGGGCACCATCGCCATCGAATATAACGCCCAGGGCCCCAACCTGCCGGTGGTCACCGCCTGTGCAACGTCCACCACGGCAATCGGTGAGGCATACAGGGCCATCGCCCACGGCTATGCGGATGCAATAATCGCCGGAGGCTCCGAGGCAACCATAGAGCCTTTGGCAGTCGCTGGCTTTGCCAGTTGCCAGGCGCTTTCGCTCAGCGAAAATCCTCTGGAGGCTTCGCTGCCCTTTGACCTGAGGCGGGCCGGTTTCGTGATGGGGGAAGGCGCAGGAATCTTGATTCTTGAGGAAAAAGAACATGCGGAAAAACGTGGCGCAAATATATACGCCGAGATCTGCGGCTATGGAAACAGCTGCGACGCTCACCACATCACCGCGCCCAGGCCTGACGGCGCCTGCGCTGCAAGGGCGATATCGATGGCGGCGAAGGAAGCGGGCATAGATCAGGAGGACAGCGTGTACATAAACGCTCACGGCACCGGCACCGCAATGAACGATGTTTCAGAGACGGCGGCCATAAAGCTGGCACTGGGTGAGGACGCGGCAGGGGCGGCTAAAATCAGTTCCACAAAGTCCATGACGGGGCATATGCTGGGAGCTGCCGGCGCAGCGGAGGCCATCGCTTGCGTGCTGGCGGTGAGCAAGGGAATTATCCCCCCCACCATCGGCCTTGACCAGCCGGACCCGAAGTGCGACTTGGACTACACCCCCAATTCGGCGGTAAAAAAGCAGGTCACGCTGGCTCTTTCAACATCCCTGGGCTTTGGCGGCCACAATGGCTGCATTGCCTTCAGACCTTACAACGGCGCTTGAAGATAAGAGGTTCACATGAACATAAAGATGATTAAATCACTGGCGAATATAGTAAACGAAGCGGACCTTTCCAGCATCGAAGTGGAGCAGGAGGGCGTAAGGATCAAGATCACCCGGGAAAGGGTGCAGGCCATAGCGGCGTCTGCCGAGTCTAGGCCAGCGCCGATAGCATTGCCTGCGGTGAATGAGGAGCAGCCGAAGGAGCCCGCAAAAATGGCAGGGGATGGCGGCCCTGGACTGGACTTCAACAACATCCACACAATCGATTCACCCATGGTCGGCGTGTTCTACCAGGCGGCGGGTCCGGGCGAAAAGCCCTTTGTGCAGGTGGGCAGCAAGGTGAAGAAGGGCGATGTACTTTGCATAATTGAGGCGATGAAGCTGCTGAACGAAATCAACGCGGTCAAGGACGGCGAAATTGTGGACATATGTGTTTCAGACGGCGATGTGGTGGAATATGGCCAGACCCTGTTTAAGATATTTTAATTTCATCCATTATGTATTATATGTCTTTATTTTAAAGAAATTAAAAAAAATCTTAAGGTGATGACTGTGAACAGAAACGAAATTATGGAATTTTTGCCCCACAGGAAGCCGATGCTCCTGGTGGACGAGGTTGAAATCAGCGCAGATGGCAATGAGGCCATGGGCAAGTATACCATCCGTAGCGACGAATGGTTCTTGCAGGGGCATTTCCCCGGCTTTCCCGTGGTGCCAGGCGTTATACTCTGCGAGATAATGGCCCAATCCTGCTGCGCTTTGCTGAGGGAGGAGCTGGCGGGCAAAACGCCCTTTTTCACCGGCATCGACAAGGTTAGGTTCAAGCAGATGGTAAGGCCGGGGGATGTGGTTGAAACCCAGACCACTATATTCAGGCGAAAGGGCGCTTTCTATTTCACCAGATGTAAGGCGACGGTTAACGGGAAGTTGGCCGCCATGGGGGAACTCTCATTCATGCTTATGGAAAACGAAGAATCTCCAGCATAAATGGAAAATATGGAAGGTAAGTGAACGGTGTTTTCAAAGATACTGATTGCCAACCGCGGTGAAGTTGCGGTGAGAATTATAAGGGCCTGCAAGGAAATGGGCATAACCTCCGTGGCGGTTTTCTCCGAAGCGGACAGGGAAGCGCTGCATGTCAGCCTTGCCGACGAAAGCTATTGCATTGGCCCGGCGCCTGTCTCCCAGAGCTATCTGAACATGGGCGCCATTTTGTCCACGGCGGTGCTCAGCGGGGCGCAGGCGGTTCATCCGGGATATGGTCTCCTCTCGGAGGAACCGCGCTTCGCAGAGCTGTGCGAAAAGTGCAGGATCGCCTTCATCGGGCCCGCAGCGAAGGCCATCAGGGCCATGGGCGACAAGGACGAGGCCAGGCGGACGATGATCAATGCCGGCGTTCCGGTTATTCCCGGAAGCGGCCTGCTTGAAACCGCAAAGGAGGCGCATGTGGCCGCTGAAAAGATTGGCTACCCTGTGCTTATAAAGGCCAGGAGCGGCGGGGGAGGCAGAGGCATAAGGCTGGCGCAATCTCCTGAGGAGCTGGAGAAGGCATTTGCCCTTTCCGTGGCTGAGGCCAAGATCGCCTTTGGCGACGGCGCGGTATACCTTGAAAAGTTTTTGAAGCCGGTGAAGCATATCGAGATGCAGATAATCCGCGACTCCTTCGGCAACACTGTCTGCCTTGGCGAGAGGGAGTGCTCGATGCAAAGAAAGAACCAGAAGCTGATTGAAGAAAGCCCATCGCCCGCGGTGACGGCAGAAATGCGGGAGAAGATGTCGCAGATATGCGTCAAGGCAGCCGAGGCGGTGGATTATCTGGGCCTGGGCACAATAGAATTTCTTCTGGCTCAGGATGGCGAGTTCTACTTCATGGAGATGAACACCCGCCTTCAGGTTGAGCATCCTGTGACCGAGATGGTGACAGGAATAGACCTGGTTAAGTGGCAGATAAGGGTGGCCGCCGGCATGGAGCTGGAATTCTCCCAGAAGGATATAAGCCTTGGCGGCCATGCCATCGAGTGCAGGGTGAATGCTGAAAACCCTGGTGATGGCTTTCGTCCAAGCTGCGGGCAGATATCCCTTTTGCACATACCAGGCGGGCCTCAGGTGCGCTTTGACACCGCCCTTTACCAGGGCTACAGCGTGCCGCCCTTCTATGACTCGATGATCGGCAAGCTGATCGTCCACGCACCCACCCGGGAGGAGGCCATACGCAAGATGCAAGCTGCCCTCTGCGAGATGGTGGTGGAAGGTGTGGAGCATAATCAGGACATGCACATTGAGCTTATGTCACAGGGGGAATTTGTAAACGGCAAGTACACCACGGATTTTCTTGCCAGAAACGAGCTGAGGTTTTAACGGAAGATGATAAAAAAATCGTTGTTTAAAAAGCCGAATATAAAGCTGGAGGGGGTATCGCGGGAGGGGCAACCAATAATCCCCGAGGAGATATTTATCAAATGCCCCGCCTGCCGGAAGATCGTGCTGGAGGCAGATCTGGAAGAAAGCGGCAGAGTGTGCGAGAAGTGTGGGCATCACATGCGGCTTTCCGCAAGGCGCAGGATCGGCCTGATGGCGGACGCGGGCAGCTTTGTGGAGCATGATGGGGGGATGGACTCCAAAAACCTGCTGGAGTTCCCCGGCTATGACAGCAAGCTGAAAAAGGCCGCCCATGAAAGCGGCGAAAGCGAGGCTGTTATCACTGGCGAGGCGTCCATCGAGGGGAGCGAATGTGCCCTGTTTGCTATGGAGAGCAGGTATATGATGGGCAGCATGGGCACAGTGGTGGGCGACAAGATCACAAGGCTCTTCGAGCACGCCGCCGAAAACCGACTGCCTGTTATTGGCTTCACTGTGTCCGGTGGCGCCAGGATGCAGGAGGGCATACTTTCGCTGATGCAGATGGCCAAGGTGAGCGCCGCCGTTGCCAGGCACAGCGACATGGGGCTTTTGTACATCGTTGTGTTGACCGACCCCACCACAGGGGGCGTCACTGCCAGCTTCGCCATGGAGGGCGACATCATTTTGGCAGAGCCCGGGGCGCTTGTGGCCTTCGCAGGGCCACGGGTAATTGAGCAGACTATACGCAAAAAGTTGCCGGAGGGCTTCCAGCAGGCGGAGATGTTGCTTGAAAAGGGCTTCGTGGACAGGATAGTCCCAAGAGGGGAGCAAAGACAGGCGCTTTCGTTGCTGCTGAAGATGCACTGCGCAAAGGGGGGGATTGAAAATGACGGCATATGAGCGGGTGCAAAGGGCCAGAGCCATTGGAAGGCCCACCTCTCTTGATTTCATCAGCGCCATATTCACCGACTTCTTCGAGCTTCACGGTGACCGTCTTTTCGCGGAGGATAGGGCTGTCTGCGGGGGGATCGCTTTGCTGAATGGCCGGCCGGTGACTGTGATCGGCATCGAAAAGGGCGGCAACACCGACGAAAAAATCCGCAGAAACTTTGGCTCAGCCCACCCCGAGGGCTATAGGAAGGCTCTTAGGCTTATGAAGCAGGCGGAGAAATTTAAAAGACCCGTGGTCTGTTTTGTTGATACCGCTGGCGCCTACTGCGGAATCGGCGCGGAGGAGAGGGGCCAGGGCAGCGCCATTGCTCAAAACCTCGTTTTCATGTCGAAGCTAACAGTGCCGGTGATATCTATAATAATTGGCGAAGGAGGCAGCGGCGGGGCCCTTGCACTGGCTGTCGCCAACGAGATATGGATGCTGGAAAATTCGGTCTTTTCGGTGATATCGCCGGAGGGGGCGGCAAGCATTCTTTACAAAGATCCGTCAAAGGCCGTTTCCGCCAGCGAGGATTTGAAGCTTACGGCCCAGGATTTGCTGAGTCTTGGGGTGATCGACAAGATTTTCACCGAGGAAGAGGACGCTGAGAAAACCTTCTCACTGGTGAAAGAGGAGCTATGCAAAAAAATAGATATATATTCTGCCATGCCGCCGGAGGAAATTCAGCGGCACAGGTATGACAAATTTCGCGCAATGGGGAGAGCCTAAACAATGATAGTGATAACCACGGACAGCACTGCATATTTGACCAGGCAGGAAGCCAAGGAGCTGGGAGTCGTTCACATACCGATGACTTATTCAATAGGCAACGAGGTCTATGCAGAAACCTTACTGAAAAACAGCGATCGCTTTGACGATCTGGTGCAGGCGGCGAAGACGGGCGAAGTGCACACATCTCAGCCGGTGATAGATTCATTCATAAGACGCTTCAAAAGGCTGGTGGATGCGGGTTGCCATGTGCTGTGTCTGACGATATCATCGCGCCTGAGCGGAACATACAGCAATGCGGTGGAATGCGCAAAGCAGTTTGGCGACAATGTGCGGGTGGTTGACAGCAGGACAGCCGCCGGGGGCATGTATTTGATGCTGCGCGAGGCGAAGAAGCTGATCGATAAGGGGCTTTCTTTGGAGGAGGTGGCTCAGGCGATTGAAAACGAAATTCGCGATAAGGTGGAGACGCGCTTTTCTGTCGCAGATCTCACGCCCCTGCGCAGGAGCGGCAGGCTTGGGCTTGTGCGCCAGTCCATAGGCACAATCTTAAACCAAAGGCCGATTTTGACCTGCAAAGAGGGGGCGGTGGTCTGCTGCGATATCGCAAGAGGTCGCAATGACCAGCTTAGAAAGCTGGTGGATGCTGTGCCTGATAACGCCCTGGACATAACCGTGCAATATTTCAAAGAGGCGGGGGAGGCGGGGGCGCTGGCCTCGCGACTGAGCGAAAGGTTTGGCGTTGTGGTTCCTGTAAGGCGCATAGGGATCGTTTTGGGGATACATCTGGGCTTTGATGTCATAGGCACCATCTGGCGCACGGAGTGAAAAAGCAAAAAACCCGAATCTAAGCGTCATGCTGATTTAGGGTTCCAAGGGATACGTCCCTTGGCAGGAGGGGGCTCGGGGGAGGGCAGCGCCCTCTCTCTGAGCGTGAGCCTGCGGGCAAGCTCCTTGACCGCCAAGGGCATGATAATCCTGACAAAGGTTGACTAAGGGTTCCAAGGGATACGTCCCTTGGCAGGAGGGGGCCGGGGGAGGGCAGCGCCCTCCCCCGGATAGAAAAGAACGGCGAGGTTGAAAAACCCGGCCGTTCTTTTAATATTGTTATGTGATTATTCCAGTGTATTTATAAACTGGTTTATGTCCTCGATCATCCTTTCCGCCGAGGTGAAGCCGCCGGTCATCGTGTACCAGGCATCGCCGGTGAGGGTGTATATGTTCCCGCTTGCGGCGGCGTCGGTCTGGGAGATGATGGGATCGTTCATGAAGTTCTCCGCGCCTGCGCCTGAGCCGACGGTCGCGCTTCTGTCAAGGAGGAAGATGACGTCGGGGTTCTTTTCAAGAACATACTCCGCGCGCACGTCAAAGCCATGCTGGTCGCCCCATTGGACAGCGCCGTCATCAGCGGGGGTGAAGCCGAAGTCCGTGTAGAGCATGCTGAAACGGCTGTTGGGTCCGAACACCGAAAGAGTGGTCTGGTCAACCATCATGCAGAAAAGAGCGGTCTTTCCGGAGGCCTGCGCCCTTTCGCTGATGTCTGCGATGCCGGACTTGATATCATCAAGCTTCGAGTAAAGCTCATCGCTGATGTGGGGGAATATGGCCGCAAGAGCCGCAACATTGTTTTCCATGTCCGCGACAAGCTGTGCGCTGGCGGTGTTGACGCTGAGCTTAATAAAGGATGCCTCTGGGTATCTGCTGAAGGTGTCGGAGATGTACTTTTCCTTCTCCTCGCCGCTGACTCTGTCGCCGGCGGCGTTCATGCCGAAGGATCTTGCACCGGTGATCACCAAATTTGGCTGAACCAGATCGAGTACGTCCCAGTCTACATAGAATAGACTGCCGCCTGAAATAACCACATCATCGCCGGCTTCCTTATAGAAGGCAAGATCGGCGGGCAGGCTGGCCTTTGTGGGGACTATCAAGTGGGTGATGCCCGTCTTTTCAAAGCCAATGTTATAGAGTATGTCCAAAATGGAATAGTCGTATATTGCCACTTTTGTGGGGCTGGGCATGACTGTCACATCATTGCCATCGGAGTCGGTCACTGTGACTGGTTGGGGCTCGGCGGGCGCCTGCGTCGCTGGCGCTTCCGTTGCGGGCGCCTGCGTTGCCGGGGCCTGGGTTTGGGTGCTGGCCGCAGGGGCGCTGCAGCCTGTAATCAGGCTTAAAGCAAGCACAAGGGACAGGAAAAAGGTTACTGTTGACTTTCTCATATGAGATTCCTCCAGTTAGTTGCATTAATTTGGGCAAGCTGTTATTAGCCTGCCCATCACTTATTTTAAAAGCCGCTTACCTGAAAAAGTATGCTGGCTAATAAACGTGGCTAGGGCTGCTCGTGGTCATAGTAAAGGCAAACGCTTCTACCGTCATGGCTGACGATGTGGAAGTCATGATCGAAAACGCCGTCCAGCACCTCCTTGGATATCATCACCTCAGGAGGGCCTTCGCTGACTATGCGTCCGTTCTTCATGGCGACTATATGGCTTGCGTAGGCGGCAGCGAAGTTGATGTCATGCAGCACCACAATGACCGTCTTGCCCAGTTCGTCAACCAATCGCTTGATTATCTTCATCATCTCAACTGAATACTTGATGTCCAGATTGTTTAGTGGCTCATCGAAGAATATATATGGGGTGTCCTGGGCCAGGATCATGGCGATGAAGGCCCGCTGCCTTTGCCCGCCGGAAAGCTCGTCCAGATATCTGTCCTTCAGCGGTAGGAGATCCATATATTCAAGGGCTTCCTGCACCTTAGTCCTATCCTCGTCTCTGAGCCTGCCTGCGCAGTGGGGGAAACGGCCGAACTCCACCAGGTCGCTTACGGTGATGCGGATGCTCATGCTGTGTGTCTGGCGAAGAACAGCGATCTTCTTGGCGACTTCATTCGTCTTGATCTTGCCCACCTCAACGCCATCCAGATACACCTTGCCGGACATGGCGGGGATCAGATTTGTCATAACCCCCAGCAATGTGGATTTTCCCGCGCCGTTTGCCCCCACCAGAGCGGTGATGGCGTTCTCCTTGACGACAAGATTCACATCCGTAAGGGTCTTGCTTCTGCCATGCTTGTGATATGATTGATTTATGTTTTTCACTTCTATCATTTTACAGATGATTCTCCTTTAATATCAAAAAGAACATGTAGGAACAGCCGACAAGGTCGATTATGGCCGTCACGGGGATTGCCCCCTGCAAAAGCTCCACGGCCGCCTGGCCCAGTATCAGCACCAGCGCCGAGAGCAGCGCCGAGCCGATGAACAGCGTTATGTGTCTGTGGGTTTTGAACATCTCCCGGGATATATTTACCACCAGCAGGCCCAGGAATGCAAGGGAGCCGATGAGCGCCGTCACCACAGACATGCCCACGGAGATCAACACAAGGTTGCGGTTGATCTCTTTGTCGTAATCTACGCCCAAAGACTTGGCGTTGTCTCTGCCCAGAGCCATCACATCATAGGTCCTGTGGCGGCTTACTATCAGGGCGATCACGGCGGCCATCACAGGCAGGGCCAAAACAATTATATTGGTGTTCATGTTGTTTATCGTGACGCTGGTGGCGGCCCGAACCTGGTTGAATGAGTTGGTGTCCATTATTACCTGCAGGTAGCTGGAAAGGCTGCGGACTATTCCCGAGAGCACAAGCCCGAACATCAGCAGGAACACCACATTGCTGCGGCTTTTCCTGAGGATGAAGCCATACATCAGCATTGAAACGGCCACCATCACCCCGGCAACTATCACATAGTTCAGATAGGGGTTTAAAAAAACGGTGGAAACAGAGCCAAACATGAACACAAGGAGTGTCTGGGTGCCCATGAAGACGGAGTCGAAGCCAATCATGGAGGGAGTGAGTATCCGGCTGCCAACTATTGTCTGAAAAGCCAGGCTCACTATGGCGATAAGCACCGCCGCCACAGCCATGCCCACCATGGCGGGAACTGTTCTGCTCATAATGTTGCTGTAGGCGAAGGTTGTCATCTCAAGGCCGATGCGAAGGGCTTTGGCGGTAGTCCTTGAATAGATGTAAAGCGCCACCGAAATGGCCAGCAGCGCCAACAGCGCCGCGTATATGATGATCGCCCGCTTAGTTTGCGGCCTTAGGCTTTTTAACTTTGCTGCCATAAATCCCCCTGAGCAGATATGCCATAAATATTGCGCCGCCAATGACGCTGATGGTGAGA
>JBNRMR010000149.1:0-7208 GCA_050309705.1 Christensenellales bacterium
CCTGAGCGTTGTTTGAATATCATCATCCGTGCAGGTAAGGGAATAGGCTATCCCTGCGACCATGCAATCACCCGCCCCCACGGTCGACCCCACCTTCACGGGAAGCGCCGGACAGTGGAAGCAGTCCTTGCCGTCGGTCATAACCGCGCCCTTATTGCCCAGGGATACAACCACATATTTAACGCCCATGCCGGTGCATTCAATCGCCGCCTGTTTAATGTCCCTCAGGGAGAAAAGCTTCCTTCCCACAAGGGCTTCAAGCTCGGAAAGGTTAGGCTTTATCAGATGGATATTGCCAGAGCGGATGCCCATTTTCAAAGCGTCGCCGGTGGTGTCCAAAATGATGGGGGCGGCGCTGTCCTTAGCAATTTTTCCGTAAAAATCATCCGGGCAGCCAGGGGGCAGAGAACCCGTCAGCAAAAGCATTTTAAAGCTGGGGGAATCGTTGATGACCCTCGCGGCGATGGCTTCGGCCTCCTCCGCCAAAACAGGGGCGCCCATCTCGTTCACCTCTGTGATATCACCCCGGTCCTTAACCAGGATCTTCATGTTCAGCCGGGAACGGCCCTGGCGGATATCGCTGCGCACATGCACGCCCTCTTTTTCAAGGGTGTCCATTATGACCTTGCGGTGATCTTCATACAGACAGCCGTAAAGGGCGGATTCCATACCCAATCTGCGGCAGGCGATGGCCGTATTTATCCCCTTTCCGCCGGGGTGATCCACGGCTTTCAAAGCGTGGTTGGTTCCTCCAAGCGTGAAACTGCCTAAATATAGGGTCCTGTCGATGCTTGGATTCATGCAAACGGAAGCCACCATATAAGATCACTCCAATAAAAGTGACGTGGCGATTAGGCCACGCCTTTTTTTAATATATCACAAAGAAGTGCGGTTTTCAATATAAACAGTTGTAAATAAGGTTGTATACCGCCAGAAACGCTGCTTCCAAGAAGATTAGATGGCCCGGCTTGCCCTGTGTTCTAACGGCGCTCCGCCCAAGCAAAGGGGACATTCTTCAGGAGAGTATGATAGAAGGTCGATTTGAGCGGCTGTGACCAGTGGCACGCCAAAGGAGGACCTGCCGGAGGAAAGATCCGCCACGGCGCATATTCCCGCGGGGATGCCGCCCATCTCTTCCACCATTGAAAGAGTTATGCGGATTGAGCCGCCGGTGGTGATTACGTCCTCCGCGATAAGCACCCTTTCACCGGGCTTTATATAATAGCCCCGGCGCAGTTTCATGGCGCCGTTTTCCCTCTCACAGAAGATATTCCTTGCATCCAGGATGTGCGAAAGCTCATAAGCGGGGATGATGCCACCAAGAGCCGGGCCCAGGACCACGTCGATGCCCTCGCCTTCAAAATGTTTAGCCAAAGCGGTAAATATCTCCCGGCAAAGGGGCGGATTTTCAAACAGGCGCGCACACTGAATGCTCTTCACCGCGTGATTCCCGGAGGTAAGAATGTAATGAACATCGGATATTACTCCTGCTTTTTCCAAAGCATCCGTCAAATTTTCGTTGAAGCGAACGCCGGTCATTTTTTCTGTTGACATAACACACCTCCAAGCAGTCTTTGCCTTTTGATCTTATTTCCCCTTTTTCATTCTTATTCTTTCGCTGGTAAGTGAATATATTCGATATTTTTCGCCTTTTTCCTGCTTTCTCATCATTGGGCTGAAAAAATTCACATTTTTAGCTTCCCTATAGCACGTTGTCCTTCGCGAAAATACATCAGGGGATAGGTTTGTTTTGGATTTCCTTCAGTTCATTTTGAAGAATATAAGCATTTGAATCGAGATATATACGTTGATATTCGGCGTATTTGGCCTGAAAATCCCTGGGCTCGCAGAGGATGGCTTCCATCAATGCGGCGTTTGCGCTTGCGGTCACTTCGCTGGCGTAGGCAGCCTTGTATTCATCGTAAAGCGAGCTGATTTTTTCGCCCCGCTCAAGAGCCTGGGGGCTGTAATCTCCCTCGATGTACTGCATCTCAAGGGCGGAGTTTATCAGGTGCTTTTTCACCATATAGGGCACATAATAGTTTTGATTAAAGCTGTGCTCGTTTAAGGGATAGACATAAAAGGGTGAATTTGGCCCCGGGTCGCTGCCACCGACGCCATACACCTCATGGTTCCAGTATTCATATGAGCCAAGGACCACGTTCACAAGGCCGTAATGCCAGCCATCCAGAGAATCCTTGGCGCCGCTGAGCATGTATTGACTGACGCCGGAATAATCCTCTGTGAACCTGCGCGCGTCGCCCTCGCCACGGGACATGCCCGTTCCCCAGCTTCTAAGATCTTGAGCTTCCAGCGAATAATTCCAGTCCACCCACCTTAAAAGAGCGGGCAGGGTTTCTTCGTTAACGGCCGCGCTGTTGAAGCCGACAGCCCCCTCCGTGCGAAGGCTAATGTGAACCTGGGCGGCCTTTGGGTCATTCAAGGCGCTTTCAATGAAAAGGGGATAGAGCCTCCAGCCGAATTCGATGTCCGTTATCGGCGAGGTGGCCCTGAAGGCGGGGGTGAGCCACCAATTGACGACTGCATGGCTGATCTCGCCTGAGTTGCTTTCCAATCGGGATGAAAAGGAATTGCCAAAATGGCCCGCATTATTGCTGCTGTTCAGCCAGTGTATGTAGCTTTTCCAGCCTTCAGTCTGGGAATAATGCAGCGAAAGATCCTGCGAAAATTCCGGCATATACCCGCTTAGGGTGCTGTCTCCCGCCGAAAAGAGCGACCATATGACGGAACCGGCGGCGCGGCTGTAGACAGGCCGCATGGGTATGAAGTTTAGGTCAAGGCTCTGTGAAAGCACCTGCACGCTTTCAAAATAGCTGGTCAACGATGAGAAATCACTTATATTCCAGTCAAGTATGGTTTCGATGGGCAGGTTTTCGCCGTTTACGCCCACCTGCACTGAAAGGTCCAGCGCGGTGAGAGCGGCGGGGTTTATGGCGGTGAGAATGTCGTCGCGCACCCAGACATATGAAAGGGGCAATGGGGTCTGGTCTATTCCATATCTGGTGTTCCTAAGGCTGTCATCAAAAAGAGGGCTGGGAAGTTTTGGCACATAGAGCCAAATGCCTGATTCAAGGTCGATGTTGGCGTCATACCAGTCCTTGAGCGCGATGCCCATTGCGGAAAGACGCTGGGCTGTAAGGGGCATGTTCTCCTCCACCAGGTCATATGAAATGGCACAAAGAGCGTCTCCTTCCTTCAGTAAGGAATACCGCTCAGGCACATCAAATATGCCGGTTTCCAAAGCAATGACGGCCGGCAGGGTTTCATCCTCCAGGGCGCTCTTAAGATAATCACCGTAGTCCATGTATTCGGGGATTGAAACAAGCCGCAGTGCGACGCCGGTTTTTTCGCGCCAGATGGGGGTGAGAAGATCATTTTCGCTCTCGCGCTGGGAAATCTGCCTGATGCCCAGCATTGTCGCTTCAAGATGTTTAGACGAATCGCCTGTGTCTGGCGAAGGGGAGGGCGAAAAAGTGGGCGCGGACGAAGACGCCGGAGGAGTCGTTTGGACTGCTGCAGGCTCCGGCGTTACGCCCGTTGGTATTTCGTTTTCGCACGCTGAAAGCAAGAGCAGCGCAGTAATTGCAATCAGGACCAGTATCAGCGGCAAGAATTTTTCCCTTAGCTTCACTTTATCAAAATCTCCTTTTTACAGGGCGGCGATGCTGCCAAAGGCAGATTCAAGAGCCGGATAGAGGCTCTTATAAACCTGATAGCTCTTTTCGTAGACAGCGGCCTCCTTTTCCCGGGGCAACGTAAGGCTTTCTTCCTTCAGAACCTTTATAGCGTCCTCAAGATCCTTAAAAACGCCGACGCCAACCCCCGCCACAAGGGCCGCGCCATAGGCTCCACCCTCGCTGCTGCCGGAAAGTGTGTGCACCGGGAGGGCAAATATATCTGCGATTATCTGCCGCCAAAGGGGGCTTGACGCGCCGCCGCCGGAGGCAATTATCTTCGAGGCGACGATGCTCTTGTCCATTGCCAATATCTGCTCTGATATCTCCTTTGCGGAATACGCAACGCCCTCCATTATGGCCCTTACCATAGCGCCCTTGTCCGTTCTTTCGCTGATGCCCACGAAGGTTCCCCTGGCATTTGGGTAGCTGTAGGGGCAGCGTATGCCGTTTAAATAGGGCAGGAAGAAAAGGCCTTCACAGCCTGCGGGGACGCTTTCCGCTTTGGCGTTTAAAAGATCGTAGACATTAACGCCCTTCTCGGCCGCTTCCCGGACTTCCTCCTGGCAAAGATTATCCTTAAACCATTTGTAGGAGCCACCCGCGGACATTGTTGCGCCCATGGCGTGCCAGAGATCACCCGCGTTGTTGCAGAAAAGCTGGAGTGAGCCGTCGTTTTCAAAGAAGCTGTCCAGCCCCATGGCCGTGACTCCGGATGTGCCTATGATGATTCCCAGCACGCCCTGCTTCACAAGGCCGGTGCCCGTGGTCTGGATGACGGCATCTCCGCCGCCGCCCACAACGGGAAGGCCCTCTGGAAGCCCTGTAAGCCTTGCCGCGCTTGCGCTTATGGCGCCTGTCAAATCGCTGCTTTCAACGCAGGCGGGGAAAAGGCTTCTTTCAAAGCCGATTTTGTCGATCAGCTCCCAGCAGAAACGCCGGTTTTTCACATCGAAAAGGCCGGTGCCCGAAGCGTCGCTGACCTCGGTCATGATTTCGCCCGTGAGCATGTAGCGGATGTAGTCCTTCGGGTTTAAAACCAGCTTTGTTCTTAAGTAGTTTTCCGGCTCGTTTTGCTTCATCCAGAGGATCTTGCCACCGGTGTAGCCTGCCAGCATCTTGTTGTTGGTGTACTTTAGAAGGCCGGGAAGGCCGCCGGCCATAGCGGTGATCTCATCGCACTGAGCCTGATTGCGCCCGTCGTTCCAAAGTATTGCCGGGCGGATAATCTGCATATTCTCGTCCAGAGCGACCATTCCGTGCATCTGCCCGGAGAACGATAGCCCCGCCAGACGCGATTTGTCTATGCCGTCAAGCACGTGTTTTAGCGTTACGACAGTGGCCTCCCACCATGTTTCCGCCCTCATCTCCGACCAGCCGGGCTTTAGGACAATGGTGTCATACTCCACTGTTTTTGAGCGCAGGACATCGCCGTTTTCGCCCATGATAATCGTCTTTGTGCCAGATGTACCAATATCTATTCCTATTAAAAGACGGCTCACTTTCATGCCTCCTTTGAAATAATCATAACGCCAACGGCGCTCAAGGTAATTTTGCCGGAAATCTTTTCGCCCGTCAGCGTGTCTTTGTATTCCGCTGCGCCCAGGTCGATCTCCTTTTGCTGCTGCGAGAAGTTCATCAGGAACACGGTTTCATCTCCTGCCTTTTCCCGCGAGGAAACCAGCACGCCTTCGGGCAGCAGATCAGCGTTTTCGATGGGGCGGCTTACGCCCGCTTCCTTGGTGACGGTGCTGTAGAAATCCTCAAGAAAATCGCTTCCCATGCGGGCGGCCATGTAGTAGGTGCTGCCCTGGCCGAAGCCGTTCTTTGTAAGGGCCGGCATTCCCTTATAGAAGTCGCTGGAATATTTGGCCAAAACCTGAGCGCCCTTTGTGTGGATGATGTCGCACATGAATGTGAACCTATACTCCTTGCCATCGTTTGTGACTATGAAGTTCTCCTCGCCGTCATAGAGGGCGTCGTATTCTTCGTTCCAGACCCCCATCACGTCCATCAGCTTTCCGGGGCAGCCCCCAAGGAAGCAAAGGCTGTTTTCGTCCACCATGGCTGAGAAGTGGGTCATGACGAATGTGCCGCCGTTTTCGACGAACTTGCGGATGTTTTCAGCCGCCTTGGGCTTGAGCATGTAGAGCATGGGCGCGATGACCAGCTTGTACTTGTCTAGCGGGTACTCGGAGTCGATTATATCCACGTTCACGCCGCTCCTTCTAAGAGCGCTGTAATGCTCCAAGGCCACATCGTCGGCGGACTTATCCTTCCGGGCGGCCTGGGCGGCCCCCAATGCCCAGCGGTTATCCCAGTCGAAGATGATTGCCGTCTCTGCTTTCACGTTCGCCCCCGCGCAGGGCAGCTTTTCCAATATGCCGCCCAGCTCCTGGACGTCCCTAAAAACGCGGGTGTGCTCGTGGCCCACATGGTCAACCACTGCGCCGTGGTGCTTTTCAAATGAGTTGCGGCTCTTGCGCCACTGGAAATACTGTACGCTGTCCGCGCCATGGGCCACCGCCTGCAGGGATGAAAGCTTGTGCATCCCCGGGCGCTTCGGCTTGCAGACCTCCATCCAGTTGACCATTGAGGGGGTGGATTCCATCAGCAAAAAGGGCTTGCCCAAAATGCTCCTTGTGATATCATGTGCGAAGGCGATGTGGTTGGCCACGTCTATGTCGTTATCGTTGCCGCGCCAGCGGGGGTATGCGTCCCAGCTTGCCACATCCAGCAGATCCTTGAACTTAAAATAGTCCAGGCCGGGGTATGCGCCCATGAAGTTGGCTGTCACCGGTTTGTCGGAATGTTTTTTGATGGGAGCGCATTCGTGGCGCATGAAGTCCATCGTCTGGACGGTCACAAAGCGCTTCCATTCGATGGTAAGGCCGTCCACAGAGCTTTCGCCGAACTTGCTGGGGGCTTCAATCTGGTCAAAGGAGTTATAGCGGTGGCTCCAAAAGTCAGTTGCCCACACCTCGTTTAAAACGTCAATGTCCTTGAACTTGTCTTTCAGATATTCCCTAAAAGCCTGCTGGCAAAGGCCGCAGTAGCAGACGCCGCCATATTCGTTTGAAACATGCCAGCCTATAACCGCGGGATGATCATGATAGCGCTCCGCCAGCTTTTCGTTAATAATGGCAATTTTCTCCCTGTAGACAGGGGAAGTGTAGCAATGGTTATGCCTTGCGCCGTGGAAATTGCGAAGGCCGTCCTCCCTAACACGAAGAACCTCCGGGTATTTAAGGCTCATCCAGGCGGGCCTTGCGGCGGAGGGCGTTGCCAGGAAAACGTATCCGCCGATTTCGCCGATCTTGTCAAGCACATCATCCAGCCAGCCGAAGTTGAAAACGCCTTCCTCAGGCTCCAGAGCCGACCATGCGAACATGCCTACGCTCATCAAGTTGCATTTTGCCAGCTTCATCAGCCGCATGTCATCGTCAATTATATGGGGCATGTGCCGCCACTGATCGGGATTATAGTCACCGCCATGCATGACGCGATCCATAT
>JBNRMR010000150.1:0-4645 GCA_050309705.1 Christensenellales bacterium
TCCATTATATAATCTATCAAGGCCTTACCGCATATTTTGTTCAGCGTCTTATGGGTCTTCGATTTAAACCTTTCGCCCTTGCCAGCGGCCATTATGAGTGCGGTGGTTTTCATTTTGCCTCCTAAACGGAATTTTTTGTTGCTCTTTGACCTATAACTAATAATATGAAGCTCAGCGGCCTGATATCCATGGAGCGGGCTCTATGACTGCGCCGCTGTCCTCGTCCAGATCCTTCAGCACCATCAGCGATTTCACGCCGTCCACGCGCTTTTTTGTGTCTGTCTCCCGGGTGATCAGCATGCCGATTCCCACCACGGTGATCGAAAATTCGCGCATCATCTCCATCATGCCCCGGGCGGTGCCGCCCCCGCGGATGAAGGCATCGATTATTACTGTGCGCTGGCCTTCCTTCACCAGCCTTTTTGCAAGGGACATTGTCTGGGGCCTGCTGCCGGAGCCGGTCACATAGTTGATTGATACCGAGGGCCAGTCCAAAAACCTGTCGGAGTTGCGCCTGCAAACCACGCTGTGTATGCCCAAAGCCTTCGCTGTGGCCATGGCAAGAGGCACGCCTTTCATCTCGGCCGTAAGCACAAAGTCCGGCTCGTATCTGGCAAACTGAGAGGCCAGCATCCTGCCAAGTTTGTCCACCAAGGATGGGTTGGTGAGAATATCGTTCGTGTAGAGGTATCCCCCCGGCAGCACGCGGGCGGGATCGGACAGCTTTTTGCACAGAGAGGAGACAAGCTCATAGCCGCCGCCAACCGGGTAGGGAAGATAGCGCACGCCCCCTGAAACGCCTGTGACGGTTTCAATCTCTCCCAGGGAATAGGTGGCAAAATAGCCGCGGATAAGGTCTATATCCTCGCTGATGGTGGACTTTGCCGCACGGAACATATTGCAAAAATGGCTCAATGTGTATATCTGGTTTGGTGATCCCGTGAGGACATGAGTAATAACGCTCAAGCGCTCATTGCGCTTTACTTTTTCCATAAAAACTCTCCAAATATAATATATTATGGAAATTATACATGTAAACATTGGCCCGGTCAAACAAATTATTAACAAATGCTGCTAGAAAGTTGTTTTTTGTGAAGTTTTCACAAGCTTTTGTTGGGATTTTGCGAACAAGCCTCATGAGGGCCGTCTATTCATTCGGCAATGCACAGACCAAGCAGGGTGCAAAATCTTGACAATATCGCGCATTTATTTTATTCTGATATTAGCTGATGATACAAAAGTTATTAAGGCAAGGCAATGAGGTAAAACAATGAAAAACATACAACAACTGAGGCTGCAAGCCGCCAAGGGTCGCAGAAGAATTCTCCAGGTGGACTATGCGTCATCTGAGGGCCATGTCGGCGGCGCGCTTTCAAGCATTGATATCATTTGCGCCATATATCACGGCGCTATGAAGGAAGACGACATATATATTCAGAGCAAGGGCCACTGCGCTGAGGCGCTCTTTGTGGTGCTTGCCCAAAAGGGCCTTATCGGCGACGAGGTTCTGGACACCTACTGCCAGACAGGCAGCCCCCTTTTCGGCCACCCCACCAACAATGTGCCTGGCGTATTGGTGAACACGGGCGCCTTGGGCCATGGTCTCAGCATCGGCGTAGGGGTCAGCATCGGCAAAAAGAGGGACGAAAAGCCGGACAGGTGCTTTGTGCTTCTTGGCGACGGCGAGATGGGCGAAGGCTCAAACTATGAGGCAATGGCTGCGGCAGCCCATTACAAGCTTGACAATCTGGTGGCCATAATCGATAGGAACGCCTTGCAGATAAGCGGGGGCACGGAGGATGTTCTGGCCCTTGGCGATATGCCCGCAAAGGCCAGAGCCTTTGGCTGGGCTGTAAAGGAGATCGACGGCCATGACATGGAGCAGATAATGAAGGCGCTGACGGCCCAGCCGGTGAAAGATCAGCCTCTTATGATCATCGCCGGCACGGTTAAGGGCAAAGGCGTGTCCTACATGGAGGGCGAGGCCTACTGGCATCACGGCGTCATGAAGGAAGACCAATATTTGCAGGCGCTAAGAGAAATCGACAGTGCGATAAGTGAGATCGAAAAGGAGGCGAAGGCCGTATGAGGAACGATACAAGGGCGTTCTTTGCCAACGCCTTGCATAAAAAGGCAAGGGTGAACAAGGATATTATGGTGGTAGTTTCCGATTCCAGGGGCTCCACCGCCACATGGGAATTCTGCCGCGAACTGCCCGAACGCTTTGTGGAGGTAGGTATTGCCGAGCAAAACTCCATCGGCGTGGCCACGGGCCTTTCGCTGGCAGGCAAGCAGCCTTTCTCATTCGGCCCGGCCTGCTTTTTAATGATGCGCTCACAGGAGCAGGTTAAGACCGATGTTGCCTATTCAAACACAAACGTGAAGATTGTGGGGGTCAGCGCCGGGGTTAGCTACGGAGTGCTGGGCTCCACCCACCATGCCCTGGGTGATATCGCTGCGGCAAGGCTGATGCCCGGCCTTGGAATATTGGTGCCCTCAGATGCCCATCAGGCAGCCAGGATGGCCGAGTTTTTGGCGGATCACAAAGGCCCGGCTTATGTGCGCCTGGGCAGGGGAGTGGTGGAGGATGTCTATGCCCAGGACGAGGACTGCTTCACATTCGGCAAGGCAAA
Organism: Christensenellales bacterium; assembly: GCA_050309705.1. Lineage (GTDB taxonomy): Bacteria > Bacillota > Clostridia > Christensenellales > UBA1750 > JBNRMR01. Next base: position 2,634 of record JBNRMR010000150.1, read on the forward strand.
CGTGCTGCTTGAAGGCGATGAGCTGCTGATATGCGCCTGCGGGGAGATCGTTCACCCGGCATTGCAGGCGGCCAGGGCCCTAAAAGAAGAAGGAATAAACGCAACCGTTTTGGATATATCATCCATCAGGCCATTTGACAGTGAAACAGTGCGAAAATATGCGGAAAACGCAAAGCTTGTTGTGACGGCTGAGGAACATTTCGTGGCCGGCGGACTGGGCGACGCGGTTTCAAGCGCCATTTGGGACATGGGCAAGAGGGTTTTGCGCCTGGGCTTTGCCGATGAATACACAATCTGCGGAACATCCGCTGTGCTAAAAAAGGAAAGCGGGCTAGACGCTGAAGGAATTGCAAAGAGCATCAGGAGTAATCTATGAGCCGAAAAACCATTCTGGCAATTGACCAGAGCACTCAGAGCACCAAGGCGGCGCTTTTTGATTCAAAGCTGAGCATCATCAGCAGCTACGCGCTGCCACATAAACAGTGCTACCCCAAAAACGGCTGGGTGGAGCACGATGCCCAGGAGATATTTGACAACCTGCTCAAAGCAGCCGAGAAAACCCTTGAAGGTGTGGACATATCACGCCTTCAAGCCATTTCAATATCCAACCAGCGTGAAACCGTGGTTTTTTGGGACAAAGAGACCCTTATACCATGCAGAAATGCTATAGTCTGGCAGGATGGCAGGGCGGAGGATGTCTGCAAGAGTATCGAAAGCAGAGCGGAGCGGGTGCTTGAGCTTTCGGGAATGCCCCTTTCGCCCCTTTTTAGCGCGGCGAAGATACGCTGGGCCATTGATAATGATGAAAGTGTGAAGTCGCTTTTGGAAAGGAAAAGGCTGTGCGTGGGCACTGTGGATGCCTATCTTGTGCATAGGCTGACGGGAAATTATGCTTGCGATGTGACAAACGCTTGCAGAACTCAGCTCATGAACATACATGATCTTTCCTGGGACGAGGAGCTCTGCGGGCTTTTCGGCATCGATATTGACATTTTGCCGGAGATAAGCTTCTCCGACAGGGTTTTTGGCATGACCGATATCGGCGGGCTGCTGGACAGAAAAATTCCCCTGTGCGGCGTGGTTGGCGATTCCCAGGGGGCGTTCTTCGCCCTTGGTTGCACTGAAAAGGGCCTTGCCAAGACAAGCTACGGCACCGGTTCCTCTGTGATGGCAAATGTGGGCGATAAGGCCATCATTTCAAAAAGACTTGCTGCCACTGTCGGCATAGCGGCAGAGGGTCACGCTTCTTACGCTTTGGAGGGAAATATCAGCCACAGCGCTGATGTTGTCAGCTGGCTTTGCGGCGAGATGGGGCTTTGCCCTTCGCCCGGCGAAACTGAGGATATTGCAGCTTCCGTGAATGGAAGCGAGGGCGTTTTTATTGTACCGGCCTTCACGGGCCTTGGAGCGCCATGGTTTGTTCCCAGCGCTCGGGGGATAATCTGCGGGTTGAACAGAGCGACGTCAAGGGCGCATATCGTCCGGGCGGGGCTTGAGGCCATCGCTTTCCAGATAGCGGATGTTCTTGGAGCCATGGAAAAAGAGGCTGGGCTTTCGGTGGGCCGACTGAGCGCGGATGGAGGCGCCAGCGCCAATGAGTTTTTGATGCAGTTCCAGGCGGATATCCTGAGCGGCGATGTGCATGTGGCGGAGCAGCAGAATCTTTCGGCCATGGGCGCAGCAATGCTGGCAGGCATGGGAACGGGGATTTTCAGGAGCAAGGAAAGGGCGATATCCCTTGCGGGAGAAAAGCGCAGATACAGCGCGTCTATGGATGAAGACGAAAGAAAGCGTCTTCTGGACGGCTGGAGGAAGGCCGTTGATACGGTGATATTCTCATCGAAGCTTTAGGGCAGGTCTACTCGGCCCTGCGGCGAGCCCGCCCGCCCACGAAGCGAAACCCTTTAAGCCCTGCTTAAAAGGCTTTTGCTTCTCCCCAAGGAGCGCCCCGAAAGCAAGAAGAATTTTATACTTTATAATAATATGAAAACGATATAAGGAGTGACAACATG
>JBNRMR010000151.1:0-2713 GCA_050309705.1 Christensenellales bacterium
GGCTGAAAGCAGCGCTTCTTCGATTGAAAGGTTTTCATAGGGGTTATTTCCCGAGGATAAAACTATCATAGTTTAGTGTCTTCCTTTTCATAATGAGTGTAAACGGCAAATATTCATTGACAAAATCTGTCTGCCATTTTATGATTAGATTATGCTTGCCAGCAGTTTTTGCATTATTTTTGCCGAACCGCAATTTTCTTTTATAACTGCCAGACAAAGCAAACTGTGTTTGTAGGCGATCTTTCCCGTTGGCCCGCCAACACGCAATTTTATCTGCAAATTGCTAAGCCAATTATACCATAGAAACACTGCGCTTTGCGCATAATCTATTCCCGCACCGGCGGATTTTTTAAGGAGATGAAAGCATGCACGGAAAAACACAGTGGCTAATCCCCGACATGTACTGGCCGGAGATCACAACGCCTGGGCATTATGTGAGCCATGAGGCTGTCTGCGTTTTAAACACCGGTGAAAAAGACGCGCAGCTAACGGTGACATTCTACTTCGAGGACCGTGAGCCCATCATTTGGTCGGGGCTTTCCTGTGGGGCAAGGCGCACCAATCATATACGCATCGATCTTTTGAAGGCGGTGCCCAAGGGCGTTCCCTATGCGGCGCTGGTTGAAAGCGATGTGCCCGTGGTGGTGCAATACAGCAGGCTGGATACCACCCAGGCCAATAACGGCCTTATCACCACCATGGCATACCCCGTTTAGGCTGGTGGCTTTTAATTTACAAAATAATTGAAACATAGTATAGGAGGAGAATAATGAACGCCGATCTGCAAAGGATATACGCAAAAGAAATAGAGGAGTTTGCCGCCACAGCCAGGCTCACCGACGCAAAGGGCTTCGTGACCAGCCAGGGCGGAAACCTTTCCTTCCGTGTGGCGGAGGATGTGGTTTTAATTACCCCCACGAAGGTGGCAAAGCGTTCGGTGCAGTTTGAGGATGTCTGTATCGTGAACATGAAAGGCGAGGTGCTATACGCAGCTCCCGGAAGGAAGCCCACTGGCGAATGGCCGTTTCACATCCGCATTTTGCAAAAGCGCCCGGACATCAAGGCCGTGCTGCATGCCCATCCGCCGGTTTTGACAGGCTTTGCCATCACCGGGCAGGACCACATGCAAAGGGCCTATCTGCCCGAGCCCATCATTGAGGTGGGGCCGATGATGATGGTGCCCTATGACGTGCCCCTCTCCGACGGCCTCGCGGAGAAGTTTGACGACTATATAGAATATTCCAACGGCTTTTTGATGGAAAACCACGGCGTTTTAATGTGCTCATACGAGGGCATTGGCAGGGCGCTGGAGCTTTTGGAGATGATGGAGGCGGCTGCCCAGTCCGTGCTGGTGGCAGTGCAGCTTGGCGCCGCTCAGGAGATTTCCCGGGAGGAGATCAAGAACCTGGACGAGGTCATAAAAATTCGCGGGCTTAACATGCCCGGCCTTCCCGGAAAGGTCAGCTCCCTTTTGGACATTTACAAATAAGGCAGGAAAATGATGATAAAACTTGAGACGCACTGCCATAGCAAGCCCGCCAGCAGATGCGGTAAAATCAAGGTAGATGTGTTGGTTGACGGTCTCAAAGCCAAAGGATATGCCGCCGCTGTTTTGACAAACCACTACTACGGCGATGATTCCAGGCCCCCGGAGAAGATATTCGACGAAATGCTCTTTGACTATAAACAGATGGCCGCCCTGGGCACCGAGGCCGGCATCAGGGTTTTCTTTGGTGTGGAGCTGCGCTTTGTGGGCAGCAGCAACGACTATCTGATATATGGCTTAACTCCCAAAGAGCTAAAGGATATGGGGCCGGTGTATGACCTGGGGTTGGAGGGCTTCCATAGGGAAAAGCCTTCCCATGTGCTGATATATCAAGCTCACCCCTTCCGTGACAGGATGACCAGAGCCGAGCCCTCATTTTTGGACGGAGTGGAGGTATACAATGGCCACCCGCGCCACGACTCCCGCAACGAGCTGGCCCTTGCCTGGTGCAAAGAGAATGGCGGGCTGATGTTAAGTGGATCGGACACCCATGAGGAAAGGGGTATAGGCACCGGGGGAGTATATCTTCCGGGGTTGCCGGAAAACGAAAGGGAACTTACTGCCATGCTCAGGCAGGTCAAAGAGAAAGATCTGATAATAAACGGCAAATGACGGTTTTGAGCGCCCCCTGCAGCAGGAAGAACTTACTTATTTAAAAAGCATGGCTCTAAACTTTAAGCCATGCTTTGTTTTGTGTCTTATGCTGCATTAATGTGAGCTCGCCGGCCGGAATCCCCCCCTGTGGAAGATTGAAAAACTCATTGAAGCATGAAAAGCGACCAAGGTTCTGTTTGAGGGGGAGGGCAAACAACCGTCAGTCGCTCCTTTGTGGTGGGATGGTTCAGGCTGATTTCGCTGGACCAAAGAGCGATCTGCTGCCCCGGCCTGCCACCTCCGTAGCGGCTATCGCCCCAAAGGGGAAAGCCCGCGCCTTTCATCTGTACACGGATCTGATGGGAGCGCCCGGTTATTAGGCGGACTTTCACCAGCGTGAGAGGGCCGCTTGCGCTCTTGGTGGAGGAAAGGGCCTCGTATGAAAGCTCAGCGTATTTTGCCCCCGCATCCTCCTGCCGGCATATGGTGACCATGTTGGCCTTTGAATCTTTTTTGAGATAGTCCTTTAAATATCCTCCGCTCTCGCACAGTCCCTGCACAACGGCCAAATAT
>JBNRMR010000152.1:0-5864 GCA_050309705.1 Christensenellales bacterium
ATATTTGCCACCGCCCATTCCAATTTTATGGACAAGGCCTTTGACGTCTACGCCTTCGACTACTGGGTGAAGCCCTTCAGAAGGGAGCGCGTTCTTTCAACGCTGGGGAAAATACACAGCCTTCGCCTGCGGCTTTCGCAGACACCGGCAGCCCTATCGGCGCCAGAAGAAAACTTCCGCGAAAAGCCGGATATATCCCGGCTTATCATAAAAAAGAAGGACGCTGTGGTTTTCATCAACACCGGCGATATAATACTGATTCAGCGGGAGGATCGCTCCACGGTAATTTACACCGCGAATGAAACACACAAGACCTCGGACTCGTTATCATCAGTAGAGCGACGGCTCGACCCGAAACAGTTTTTCAGAAGCCATAAGTCATATATCGTAAACTTGGCATATATTGACAGTATAACGCCTTATGGCAGGTGGACATATGCGATAAAGCTGAAGGGCATCAGGGAGGACGCCCTTATAACATCTGACAAGCTGGACGATTTAAAGCGGCGTTTCGACTAAAAAATTTCAGTGTTCACAGAATATTAACAATGTATACGATTATTTTAAGGTTTTTTCGTCAGAAAGTATTGCACAAAACCTATAACTATGGTATAGTAACCATGGAGGTATGTTCCAGCCAAGCTAATTGACTCCAATCCTTCTCACACTTTAATATCCAACCGAAATACGCCTATCTCAAAAACATTTTTTTAGCAGGCGGGACAATACCGGAGCCACTCCAAATGGAGTGGCTCATTTGTTTCCAAATTTTTGTGAACCTTTGTGCTTTAGCGATGTTTGAAAATGTTTGAAAATATCTGAATAGCAAAAGCCCTCCTTGGAATAATTCTGATAGGAGGGTTGTTTTTATGATTGAAGCAAAAAACTTGACTAAGCGTTACGAAATGGGAAGCCACCCGGTGTTCGCACTGAAAAACGTCGATATAGATGTGAAAAGAGGCGAGTTCATCGCCGTGACAGGGCCATCCGGTAGCGGCAAGTCCACATTTTTGAACATAATCGGCTGTCTGGACAGACCCACAGAGGGCAGGTATTTCCTGAACGGAATTGACACTTCCACCCTTAACCCCGACAGCCTTTCTCGGCTTAGAAACAGCAACATCGGTTTTATATTCCAGGGCTTTAATCTGCTGGCTCGCCTGACCGCCCTTGAAAATGTCCAGCTTCCTCTGGTCTACAGGGGTGTTCCCAAAAGGCAGCGCCATGAGATCGCCATGGAGGCATTGAGCAACGTGGGCCTTGCAGACCGGTGCGACCATCTGCCCAGCCAGCTTTCCGGGGGACAACAGCAGCGCGTGGCCATAGCAAGGGCCATATCGGGGAGCCCTCCCCTTCTTCTGGCCGACGAGCCCACCGGCAACCTGGACAGCAAGTCCGGCGAAACGGTGCTGTCATTGATCCGTGAGATCCACGACAAAGGCGCCACCATCTTGCTGATAACCCACGATCCCGCCGTGGCCTTGGTGGCAAACCGGCAGGTGATAATCCGCGACGGAGTGCTGCAATAGGCTCATCCTTCCCTGTCGGAATGCGCACCCTCCCCTTTAATTGGCTCAAATTCATGGTCCATGACCTGAAGAGGCAGCGAATACCTGGCCTTATCCTTTCTGAACTGCGAAACGTAATCGGGGTTTTGGCTAAGCCTGTCCTCGTCAAGATAAGCGTGGGTTTCAAAGGATGGGCCTTTTATATGTATTACGCAAACGGCGATGTTTGAGCAATGATCGGAGACCCTTTCAAAATCCGACAGCAGATCGGAAAATATATAGCCCAGCTCGGCGGTGCAAAGCCCGTGCTGGAGCCTTGCAATGTGGCGCGTTTTAAGCTCTCTGCCCAGCTCGTCTATGACCTGCTTCAGCGGCTCCACCCTTGCTGCAAAGGCCATGTCCTCCCTCATGAAGGACGCTATCGTGAAGCGGAGGAGTTCGCCCAGGGCAGAGGTTATAACCTTAAGCTCGCTTTGCGCCGCCCTTGAAAAGCTTATACCCTTTACATGCATCTCCTTGGCGGAGGCCAGTATGCTCTGCGCGTGGTCACCGATGCGCTCAAAATCACCGATGGTAAGCAGAAGCTTTGAAATCTCACGGCTGTCGTCGGTGGTGAGGTCTCCGCTGCTCAGCTTAACTAAAAAGCTCCCCAAGCTGTCCTCATATCTGTCCAGGCGCTCCTCGTTTTCCAAGAGTAGCTCCGCCTTTTCTTCGTCATAGTTTATTATCACTTCAATGGACAGCATCAGGGTGTCCCTTGCAAGCAGCGCCATTCTATTTGCCAGCTTCCTGCACTCCGCAATTGAAAACGCAGGCGACATCAAAAGGCTTTCGTCCAGCTGGATCTGGTCTTCGGCCTTTTCCCGTCCTTCATATTCACGCGCCCTCATTCGCAGGGATAAAAACCTTTCCATGGGCCTTTTTAGAATCATCAGCGCAGCAAAGGTCACGACTGCCACCCCGCTGTAGATCAATGCCACTCCCGCAGGCCCGGCTGTCTTTCCGATAAACGAAAAGCCCAGAACCCAGCTCAAGCTGTAGAAAACCGCAAGACTTGCCCCCGCTCCCACCAGGTTTACCCAAAACTGAACCGAAGCGACACCCGTAAAGCTCACTGCCTTGCCGCCCGAGCCCATGCCCCTTACAAGGGATATCAGGCCCACACCTGCACTCTGGCCGATTATCAGTGGAACGGCCGCAGCAAAGCTGACTTCGCCCGTCATCGATAACGCCTGAAGCAACGCAAGCGAAGCGGGAAGGCTCTGCAAGAACCCTGATAGCAACGCGCCCAGAGCCACCCCTGCCAGAGGGTTTTCCAAAATGCCTATGAATTTTGCCAGGTATGCCGAGCCTGAAAGAGGGCCCAGCGCGCTGATCATGACCTGCATGCCCTGCAGCATGACAGCAAAGCCCAGCAAAGTTCTCCCCCCGTATTTTTTGTTTCCAGCGCCGCCTAAAAGCAGCATGATCACGCCCGCCAGAGCGATTATCGAAGCAAACACCTCCGGCTTCAACAGGCGCGCCAACATATTCTCACCGGCAACTCCAAAGAGGCTCAGCGCCCAGGCAAAAGCGCCGGACACCAGATTCATGCCCATCACCACGCCCGTAGCCTGCCCGAGGCCTATTATACCCGAGCCCACCATGCCTGCCAGAATCACCGTTGCTGAAGTCACCGGCCGCAGGGCCATTGTCACCCCCAGCAAGGGAGCCTTGTCTCTGATGGGGTGAAGGGGCACGATTTGAAGATTGCGCTCCAGCCTGCTGCCAGACATCTTTTCCAGCGAAGAAGACATAACGTTCATCCCAAACAGGAAAAAGGCCATCGCGCCTGCCAGCCATAGCAAAGAAAAAATATTCACACCCATGCCTCCAAATGATTTCCCTCACATCATAAGTTCTTCTTGTAAAGACTGTGTAATGAAATGCACCAAACTCCCTTATTTTTGCAAAAAAGCCCGTAACAAAAAGCGGCTGACTTAAATATTATGTATTGATGCCACTGCTCCGGCAAGGGCCAGCCTTAGGGCGCGTCCTGATTTCCCGGCCTTGAGCCGCCGGAAAGCAAGTATTATCAAGGAGATGCAGCCATGCCAGAAAAAAGCGATAAAATGAAGCGTACATATTGGGAGACTTTGGGACGCGGCCTGAACAATCAGGAGCAAAATGAAAAAGGAGTGAAAAGACTCAGCGACATGATGGGCTCCATGCCCGCAGCGGATGTTTCCCAGTCAGTTTGCCCGGAGGGATTCTTTCAGCATGTTATCCGTCAGGGTGAATCGCTGATAATTATAGCGCAACGGTATAATATCAGTCTCACCGAGCTGATGAGCTATAATCCCAACATAAACCCCTATTTCTACACCACAGGACAAATCCTTTGCATTCCCGCAAGCGGCGCCCCTGCCTGCCCCACCGGCACCCTCTACGCCATCAGGGAGGGCGACACCCTCTATTCAATAGCAGCCCTTTACGGCACCACCACCCAAGCCCTTCAGGAGGCCAACTCCTGGCTTGACCCCCTGAACATGCTCCCCGGGCAGGTCATATGCGTGCCGGGAACAGCTCCCAGACAAGTGTGCTCCGATGACAATGAGCCCTATGTTTTCACCGAAGGCGATAGCCTTGTCAGCCTTCTTCGGCAAGGGGACATCAGCTATGGCGCCTTTCTGGAGAGCAATCCCGACCTGGACTTGTCCCAACTAGCGCCGGGAACATTGCTTTGCATTCCCCCTTCGGGCAGCCGGGGTGCGTGTGGCTGCACTCTTGAGGGCCTCGCATACCGGATGGGCGACGGCGAGAGCCTGACGACTCTTGCCGACAGAATTGGCGTTAGCGAGGAACTGCTGTTGATCTCAAACCCCATGCTCACCCCATCGGATTTTGCTCAAAGGCAGATCGTCTGCATCCCCTTCGCCGTTGAAGATGTATAACTTAGACCTGGAAATGTCCATCATAAAAGGCCGGGGGGGGGTCAGCCTGCCCGGTCTTTTCTTTGCCCACTATCAATATCCGAGGCAACCCATGAACAGCTTGCTCTCCCACGCCGCATATGTAATAATGAGCTTGACTCATTCAAAAATTCTTGAAAATGGAGGCAGTGTGGTGGCTGAAAAGCGCATATATCTAATAGCGCAGCTTGATGCTGCTTCAAACAAAAAACTGGCCGGAATTTACGGCAAGCTTCTTCAAGCTGGCCTTATCGGAGAGCAAACGAAGAAAATACCATACCATTTCACATTGGGAAGCTTCGCCTTGGAGCATAAAATGCAGGTTTTGGAGCGAGTGCAATTCGTTTGCCAGAAAACAAAAGCATTTGATATCAGCATCAGCCACATCGGCCTGTTTGCGCCCAAAGTCCTGTTTCTGGCGCCCTCAGTCAACACCGAGCTGCTCCGCCTAAAAAGCGATCTGATCCCGGAAGAGCATAGTAGCGGCTGCCATAATTGGGTCGCCCACGCCACCATTCTCATTGACAGCCCCGTCAACATCCAAGCGGCTGTCCCGATCGTTTCCCAGGCGTTCACGCCCTTTGCCGCCACGGTGGAAAGCATCAGCGTCCTTGAGCTTCCTCCGCTGAAAATCATTGCCAAATATAGTTTGTCCCCTTAACTTCTGTTTCTAAATAAATCCCTTGCGCCAAAGCACATAGTCCAGCATCTGCTTTGTGAAGCCGGCGCTTTCAAGGTCCTTTCCCGCTTCTGCCGGATATGTCTTTACAGTGATCCTGTCGGCATCCGAAAATATCCTTTTCTGCTCGAAGGCAAGAGCAAATTCCATCAGCGCTTCCCGCATAATCTTTGAATCTTCGCAAAGCGCCCTTAAAACCGCGCCCTGCCTTTCCATCAAGGCGACAGGTTCACCCTTTAGCAGCGCCACCGCCGTGGACGGCAGGCACATGAACTCCTTCCCATCTGCATGGGAAAGGATCTTCCCCCAGGGCTGGAGGGGATCCGCAGCGGAGAGCCACACCAGCTCCTCCCTGGGCCTTTCCAGTGCAAGTGTGACGCCGTCATGATCCTCGGCGCGGATGAACTGCGCCCCTGAAAGGCCCTTTACAAAATAGCCCCTTCGAACCTTGCCTGTATATTCCCATGAGCGAAGGGTTTCCAGGGCTGACTGCCAGTGAAGGCCGCTGCTGCTTTCCCTGCACAATATGCCATATCTTTCAAAGGCTCTTTCGATCTCCTCCAGCGGGCTTTCCGGCGCAAGGGGCCTGCACAGCTCCCAGCGCCCGGCCATGGACGCCATCACCCGCGATCTCGCCCGTGATCTGGCCGTGTGTGATTTCAGTTTTTCTTTCATCAGAAGCTGACGGACCGGCTGAAAGCTGTCGGCCCTTGCTAGGCCCTTTTC
>JBNRMR010000153.1:0-6124 GCA_050309705.1 Christensenellales bacterium
GCCTTTGAGCCGGGTAAGGATGTTCTGATGGTGTCGGGCAAGGGCTTTGCCCTTGCCCGGCACCATCAGAACATCCTTACCCGGCTCAAAGGCTGCCACAAACTCAAGGCTGTCCTCTCCCTTCAGGGAAATGGCAACCACCTTGCCGCGGCGCGAGCCGTATTCACCGGCTGATGTGCGCTTGACCACGCCAAGGCGCGTGAAGAAGAAGAATTCGCCCCCATCCTCCCCGGGAGAAACGGGAATAATCTCGATAACCTTTTCTCCCTCCGCCAGGCCCGATAAAAGCGCCACAAATGGCATGCCCCTGTCTTTTGGCCTACACTCGGGGATTTGGTCCGGGCTTACCGTGAAACAGTTGCCCTTATCGGTGAAGAAAAGCAGCTTCCAGTCCGTTGCTATGTCAAACTTCCGCCAGACAATGCCGTCGCCATCCTCGCGACGCGCAAAGACCTTCTCTGCCATGCGCTTTATAAATCCATCGTTCATCACCGCAACCAATGTCGGCACCGGCTCCATTTCCGCCGGCACAAACTCAATCTCCGGCTGCGCCTCTGTTATCTTCGTTCTGCGGGCGTCTGCAAAGCGCTTTTTCACGGCCTCGAGCTGCGCCTTTATGACCGATAGCAGCTTCTTTTCGCTGGCCAGAATCCCCCTCAGGTATGCGATCCTCTTTTCCAGCTCCGCAAGCTCGTTTTTTAGGTTCAATATCTCAAGGCCCGTCAGCCTTTGCAGTCGCAAATCCAATATCGCCTGGGCCTGCACATCCGTCAACGCGAAGCGAATCATCAGAAGCTCCCGCGCCTCCTTGGGCGTCTTGCTGGAGCGGATCAGCCTTATGACCTCGTCGATGTTCTCAACGGCAATGATCAATCCCTCCAACACATGAGCCCGGGCTAAAGCGCCCTCCAGCTCGTGGCGGGTAGCCCTCGTGACCACCTCCCTGCGGTGGCGGATATAATAGTCGTTCACCTGCTTAAGACCAAGCTGCATGGGCTTGCCCTCGGCAATGGCCACAATGTTTACGCCGAAGGTGGTCTGAAGGTCGCTATATTTGTAAAGACATGCCAAAATCCGGTCAGCGTCGGCATCCTTTTTAAGCTCCACAACAGCCCGCATGCCCGTCCTGTCGCTCTCGTCGCGGATGTCGTATATGCCCGCCAAATCAGCCTTGCGCCTCTCGGAGAGCTTTAAAATGGAGCTTAAAAGATTGGCTTTGTTCACCTGATAGGGAATCTCGCTTATGACCAGCAGCTTCCTGCCCGCGCTGCCCTGCTCAATGTCGATCTTCGCACGCACAAGCAATCTGCCCCGGCCGGTTTCGTAAATCTGCTCCAGATCATCACCGCCCACAATGAGTCCACCCGTGGGAAAGTCCGGCCCCTTCACATGCTTTAACAACTCCTTGGTTGTGATGCTTGGCCTGTCAATCTGGGCAATAACGCCGTCGACGGCCTCACCAAGATTGTGGGGGGGAATATTGGTGGCAAGACCCACGGCAATGCCGTAAGCGCCGTTGACAAGCAGGTTCGGGAAGCCGCCGGGCAAAATGTCCGGCTCTTTGACGCTGTCGTCAAAGTTGAGGGAAAAATCCACCGTGTTTTTGTCGATATCCTCAAGGAGCTCCATGGAAAGGGGCATCATCCTGCACTCGGTGTATCGGATGGCCGCTGCCCTGTCGCCGTCGATAGAGCCAAAGTTGCCGTGGCCGTCCACCAAGGCGCTGCGCATGTTAAAGGGCTGGGCCATTCGCACCAGCGCGTCGTAAACTGCGATGTCTCCATGAGGGTGATATTTACCCAGGCACTCCCCCACCACACGGGCGCACTTTTTGAAGGGCTTGTCCGGCGTTAGCCCAAGATCGTTCATTGTGTAGAGTATGCGCCTTTGAACAGGCTTAAGGCCGTCCTCAACCCTGGGAAGTGCCCTTTCCATTATGACGTATTCGGCATAGGGCATCATGGAGTCGTGGACGATCTCCTCCATTGATTTTTCTATTATCTTTTCATTTATAACGATATCATCCTGCTTTTTCCTAGCCACCCACACTCACCTGCTTTTCAAAGGAATCCTCGCGGTTAAAGTCCGCATAACGGCTGATGTACTGCTTTCGCGGCTCCACCTTATCGCCCAGTAGTATTGTCACAAGCCTGTCCGCCTCGGCGGCGTCGTCCAGCGTTATGCGCATAAGCGTGCGGTTTGCCGGGCTTAGCGTTGTTTCCCAAAGCTGCTCGGGATTCATCTCGCCCAGGCCCTTGTACCGCTGTATGGAATAGCCCTTTCCTACCTGCTTTATGGCCGCGCCTAGCTGCTTGTCGTCATAAGCGTAGACCTCCTTGCTGCCCTTTGACACCTTGTAAAGGGGGGGCATCCCGATGTATACATGGCCCTGAGCCACAAGGGGCTTCATGTATCGGAAGAAGAATGCCAGCAAAATTGCACGGATATGGGCGCCGTCCTGGTCGGCGTCGGAGAGTATGACCACCTTGTGGTATTTAAGGCCTTTTATGTCAAAATCTCGGTCCAATCCTGTGCCAAGGGCGGTTATTATCGAACGAAACTCCTCGTTCGCAAGCACCTGATCGATCTGCTTTTTCTCTGCGTTAAGAGGCTTTCCGCGCAGGGGCAATATGGCCTGAAAGCGTCTGTCCCTGCCCTGCTTGGCGCTGCCGCCGGCGCTGTCGCCCTCGACTATAAAAAGCTCGTTTTGCTGGGCGTTTTTCCCGGTGCAGCTTGAAAGCTTGCCCACCAAAGCCGCCGTTTCAAGGGTGGACTTCGCCCTTGCCACATCCTTCGCCTTGCGGGCAGCCTCCCTTACCTTTGCCGCCTGCACAGCCTTCCCCACGACTACCTGGGCTGTCTGAGCGTTTCTAAGATCGTCAAGGTAGAGCATCAGCTTCTCGGAGATAATTGCCTCCACGATGGGCCGCACCTCGCTGTTGCCCAGCTTGCCCTTTGTCTGCCCCTCAAACTGGGGGTTTTTCACCTGGCAGGCCAAAACTGCGGTCATGCCTTCGCGGTAGTCATCGCCGCTCAAGTTGCTGTCCTTTTCCTTGAGCATACCGGTTTTGCGGGCGTAATCGTTCAGCACTTTTGTCATGGCGGCTTTCATGCCCGCCTCGTGTGTGCCGCCATCTGCAGTGGGGATATTGTTCACATATGAAAACAAGGACTCAGTGTAGCTGTCGGTGTGCTGCAACGCACAGGCGATGTTAACGCCGTCCTTGCTTCCCTCCAGAAATATGGGCTTTTCAAAAAGCGCATCTTTTTCGCCGTTTAAGTAGAGCACATAATCGGAAATGCCGCCGTCATACCTGTAGCTTTCAGCCCTTGCCCCGCCCTTTTGGCGCTCGTCAGTGAAAACTATCGATATGCCCTTGTTCAGATAGGCCAGCTCCCGAAGCCTCCTGGCGATGCTGTCGCCATTAAAGACAGTGCTTTCAAACACAGTCTTGTCAGGCATGAAGGTGGTTTTGGAGCCATGCTTGCGGGTGTTGCCCACCTTCTCAAGGGGCGCTTTTGGCACGCCTGACATCATTTTTTTCTTTTCGGCGTCATAATATGAGTGAAACTCCTGCCGGTAATGGCTCCAATCCTTATATATATCGATTATCATATAGGATGAAAGAGCATTGACCACCGAGGCGCCCACGCCATGCAGGCCGCCGGAGTAGGTGTAGTTGTCGTGGTTGAACTTGCCGCCGGCATGAAGCTGAGTGTGGATGACCTGCACCGCTGAAACGCCCAGCTGGGGGTGGATGTCCACCGGCATGCCCCGGCCGTTATCCTCCACCACGGCGCTGCCGTCCCGCTGGATCGTCACTTTGACCTCGCTTGCAAAGCCCATTGAAGCCTCGTCGATTGAATTATCCACGATTTCCCAGAGCAGATGATGCAGCCCCTTAAGGTCAGTGGTGCCGATATACATGCCCGGGCGCTGGCGAACCGCGTCAAGGCCCTCCAGCACCTGGATATCTTTTGCTTCATAAGTCAATTTTGGCATTTATTAAAAACCTCCCGAGGGTAAAACCGGAAATTTATCACAACAAATGATAACACATATGTTCCCCTTTATGCAAATATTTGCTGGTCTTTCTTGGAAAAAATCGGCTCTTCTGTTATGCTGACGCTATCTTAAGGGCCTTATCACAGGCCGCTTTGAACAGCTCTCATAGAAAGTTTCCCGACAAAAAACCGCCCCATAAAAGGCGGTGAGATAACTAATCAAAAACAGGAGGTTTCTTAATGGGTTACTTTCGCAAGATCGTCGGTGAGCGTCTATATCTCTCGCCGTTCAACGCCGACGACATGGAAATATACACCAAATGGGCTGAGTGGCTGAACGACAGGGCCGTCTCCGATAACTTCGGCGGGCATCATAGTCTCGTAACGCCGGCGAGCGCGAAAAAGACCCTTGCAGAGCTAAGAGGATACCGCTTCGCCATAATACTCCTTGACGGCGACTTATTAATCGGCCACATCAGCCTGCACGACGTCGACCATCTCAACCGCAACGCCTTCCTCGGCATTTTTATTGGCGACGAGGAGCATCGAGGCAAGTCCCTGAAACCTCATGAATCGTTTTCCCATCTGAAAGGAATCAGATTTATCTTTTCAGATGGTATTTTTATTAATGATATAGTACAATATTATTTGTATAATGTTTAGGAGCTGTAGTGATGCACAAATGGGTGAGGGAAGATTGGGAGTTTGAATTAACTGCTACAGATGGTAAAGCCGGACATTGCAGGCTTGGTTTAGAAAAAGGAGATAGATTTGTTTTTCAATACGAATGTCCTGCTGGCATGTGTCCCAAGACAATGATACAAGTATATACATGGTGCGAAGTCATTCGTTGTCGTGGCGATTTTACGTACAGGGGCATCAAAGATAAATATGAAATGGACCTGTCATGTGCCGACGGGTGTATTCAATTTCATCTTAGAGCGTACCCCATAAACCGCGATGAAAACGGCAAACCCCTTCCTAATAATAAGCGACCGGAAGATTAAAACTATGCATACCTAATAAGCATTAGTAAAAGTTAAAGGACAGAAGAATTTCAGTTTCTTCTGTCCTTCCTTATTGCACCCCGCCCTAATGAGCGGGCTTTTGTTTAATCATTCAAGTTCTTACCGGCTTTAGTCCCCCATCAGCGTCACCAAGACGGCCTTTTGGGCGTGGAGTCTGTTCTCAGCCTCGTCGAATATCTCCCCGGCGTGGGCTTCGAAAACCCCCGCGCTTATCTCCTCGCCCCTGTGGGCGGGCAAACAGTGCTGGACAATCGCCCCCTGGTTTGCAAGAGCCATCAGCTTTTCGTCCACGATATACCCATTAAAGGCGATCTTCCGCCTTTCCGTCTCCGCCTCCTGGCCCATGGATGTCCAGACATCCGTTAATACCACATCAGCGCCCTTTGCGGCCTCCATGGGCTTATCGGTCAGCAGGAAGTTTTCGCCGTATCCTTTTGCAAAGTTCAGCACAATGTCCGCCGGTTCATAGCCCTTGGGCGAAGCGCAGGCCACATTCATGCCCATTTTCAGCCCGCCGATTATAAGGCTGTTGGCCATGTTGTTGCCATCGCCGATAAAGCACAGCTTTTTCTCCTCCAAACTCCCCAGATACTCCCTCATCGTCATCAGATCCGCCAGCACCTGGCATGGATGAAAAAGATCCGTCAGGCCGTTTATCACCGGTATGCTGCCGTATTTCGCCAGCTTTTCCACCAGACCCTGCTCAAATGTGCGGATCATTATGCCGTCGATATACCTGGAAAGCACCCGGGCTGTGTCCTCCACCGGCTCGCCCCTGCCCATTTGCAGCTCCTTGCCGTTAAGGTGCAGGGCGTGGCCCCCCAACTGATACATGCCCGCCTCAAAGGACACCCGCGTCCTGGTGGACGCCTTGTCGAATATCATGCCCAGAGTCTTGCCCTTCAGGAGGTGATGCTCCCTGCCGGCCTTCTTGTCGGCCTTTAGCCCGTCGGCAAGATTAAGAATCTGCGTTATCTCCTCCCTGGAGAAGTCCAGCAATGTTAAAAGATGCTTGTTTTTTTTCTTCATATTCTTCATTTCCCCTCATGTTTGGCAGACAAAGTATTCAACGATTGATGGTCCTGGAAAGC
>JBNRMR010000154.1:0-16657 GCA_050309705.1 Christensenellales bacterium
CTATCCCGGAGACTGGGAAGTTCCTGCAACGTTAAACGAAAGCTGGGGGTACAAAAAGGACGACCACAACTGGCGCTCCGCAGATGAGATCCTGCGATTGTTGCTTAAAATCAACAGCCGCGGTGGAAACTACCTTCTTAACATAGGCCCCGACGGCCTGGGCAATATTCCCGAGGGCAGTGTGAAGGTGCTTGACGAGGTGGGGGATTACATCAGGCGCAACGGCGAGGCAATCTATGACACGAAGTCCGTTCCCTTTTATCCCTACGACCTTGAGTGGTGCGTTATGACCCGCAAGGATCACCGCCTCTTCCTGAACATTCTAAAGCCTAACTCTCGCTTTGTGCTCACAAACTTTGCCAATACCGTCAAGAAAGTCACCCTTTTGGAAACGGGCGAGGAGCTTTTCTATCAACATCAGCCTCCGGAATCGAAGAGGAGCTTCATCCGCATTCGTGTTCCTGTGGAATATCGCACGAAGCGGTACTATGCCATTGAAATTGAAACCGAGGAAGCGGAACCCATTTTCGAGCCCCTTTCCTTATAATTCCAATCCCTTCACGGATTTACATGAGCTGCAGCAATTTTAATTTGCTGCAGCTCCATTTTTCTTTTGCCTAAGAATTATTGCTCTAAACGAGTCCGCCCCCGGCAGTTCAAAAATGAAACCGCGTATGACCCGCCTTGCAGTCCTGCGGGCATGGTCGTGGTGGAGCAAAGCGTTGCGGGGCAGAATAGGCCGGCACACCATCTTATACATCTATGTCGCCCAGCGCCTCCAAGCCATAGCATGTTTCCAGCGTCTGGCGCAAATAATCCTCTTTCAGTATCTTTTGTGGTCTGCAAACTCAGGCGGCAAGAGACCTCCACCTAGATGCTCATGAGGGAGGAAACCGAGTGGAGCACCAGCACAAGCCCGATGACTCCCGCAAGACTCGGCGCAAGCACGTTTTCTATTCTGGAAACGCCGTTCTTTATAATGATATAAATTCTGTCGAACCTGCTTTGGGTTCTTACATATATAAAGTAAAGCATCATCAGCGGCAGAGTGTATATGAAATTATACATGACCAAAATGAGCGACAACTGCCAGAAGGGAAGCTGGTAGCTGAAAAGTATCGCCATGAACGCGAAGTATGGCAGCGCCGTCGTCAGCTCCGATATTGTGGCGCCCACGCCAAGGGCAATCAGCGCCATGGGAGAGACGGACTTAATCTTTCTTGCGGCTTCCTCCTCGTCGCTGGCCTGCACCGCAGCGGAGTCATTCGCCTTGGCGGAGTCATTCGCCTTGGCGGAGTCATTCGCCCGAAGCTGGGCTTTCAGTGCCCTTATCCGTGAGCCTTGCCATAGCCAGGCAACAGCCATCAAAAGTCCTATGCCCAAGATTAACTCAAGGGTGAACAAAACCCGGCCATGCCTCTGCAAAAGGCCCATAAAAAAGTCGCCTATGAAGGAAATCAAGCCATAATATGCCAGGAAGCCACCTATGAGGTTGGTGATACCGGTCGGTGCTATAAAGTACCAGATATGCCGCGGCTTTTTCACAAGGCCCTGGAGCACAAATTGCTGAGTGATGGCGATTGGGTTAATGCTGTCTGCAGCGCTGGTGATTATGGTTGAAATTATCAGTCCCCACATTGCTTAATACATACTCCTTCTATAAATAGCAAAAATGCATAATAATAAAGCCCAAGAGTAAAAATCAAATTACTCCTGGGCTTTTGTCCCACCGTGTACGCGGCCCTGCCGCGCGTTCTCTCTCGGACCTGGCTAACATTCTTATCAACCAAGAATATTACGGAACCCTAGAAAACCTTAGTGCTTTTGTTCTATTTTCTATTGATAAGATCGGGAAGCGTCTCTGGTTAACTGTCATTGCGCTCTGCCTGCAGGCACTGGTCGCACGATCCGTATACAATAGTTTCGTGGCTGCTGACACTAAAGCCGTACTTTTGCTCCACCCGCGCCGCAAGATCACTGCTGCAATACTCCACGTCCATGTCTATCACCGCGGAGCAATCGCCGCACACAAAATGCAGGTGCGGCTGCACATTCGCGTCATAGCGCTCCTGCCCGCCTACCACACCAACGCAGATAACCTTGCCTTCATCTTTGAATTGGGCAATATTTCTGTAGACTGTGCCCAGGCTCAGATCTGGAAACTCAGGCTTCAGTCTATTGTAAACCCATTCAGCGGACGGATGGCTCTTTGTGGATGATATCGCACCCAATATTGCTTCCCTTTTTTTACTGTAACGTCTTGCTGTTTTCATAATCCCTCGTAACAAGCACTTTTATAAAATTTATGATATCACGTTTTCGCCCACAAGTAAATACCTCTAACTTTAAAAGGGTATAGCTGCGGGGCTGCGCCACACACTCCTAACGGAGGCTTATCAACCTGGTCATATCTGTGAAATTGTAAATTGATGAGCTTTTACCAGCGCCTGAGGGCAGGGCCCTTAAAGAAAGGAGCTCTGCCCTGAATATTTTTCTATATCGCCATGCCTGTGCGGTATTGGCTGTTGTAAAGATAGGCATAAAAGCCATCTTCTTTGTCCAGAAGCTCGTCGTGGGTGCCGCTTTCAACGACTTCGCCGCCATCGATTACCAAAATCTTGTCCGCATTCCTGATGGTGGAAAGCCTGTGGGCGATTATGAAGCTGGTTCTGCCCTTCATCAATTCCAGCATGGCCTCCTGAATCATCAGCTCGGTGCGGGTGTCGATTGACGATGTCGCTTCGTCCAGTATCAGCATCCGTGGGTCTGCCAGTACAGCCCTTGCTATGGCCAGAAGCTGCCGCTGTCCCTGGGAAAGGCTGCTGCCGTTTTCAGTGATGATGGTGTCATAGCCCTCCGGCAGATGCATTATGAATGAATGAGCATTGGCCATCTTGGCCGCGGCGATGACCTCCTCATCGGTGGCATCGGGCCTGCCGTAGCGGATATTGTCCTTCACGCTGTATGAGAAAAGGTAGGTGTCCTGAAGGACCATGCCAACATTTTTGCGCAGACTCTCCCGGGTAAAGCTTTCAACAGGCTTCCCATCCACCAGAATCTCGCCCCTTTGCTTGTCGTAAAAGCGCATCAGCAGACTGATGATGGTGGTCTTGCCCGCCCCCGTCGGGCCGACGATGGCAATTTGCTGGCCAGGCTCAGCCTCAATGAAGGCGTTTTTAAGCACATCTGTCTGGCCGTTGTAGGAAAAGTCCACCCCTTTGAACTCGATTCCGCCATCGATCTCACCGATATCCCAGGCGCCGGGAGCGTCCTGTTCCTCCGGTTCGTCCATTATGGCGAAGACCCGCTCCGATGCAGCCAGTGCGGACTGAAAAGTGTTAAACAGCGTGGCGATCTGGTTCAGCGGCTGGCCAATCTTTCGCATATACTGCAAGAAAGAGAACACCGTTCCAAGGCTTATTCTGCCCCCTACCACAAGATAACCGCCCGCTACTGCCGCCATCAGATAGGAAATATTGTTCATCATGTTCATCACTGGCCCCATTATGCCGGATATGCCCTGGGCCTTGGTGCCGCTCACCCTCAGGCTTTCGTTGAACTCCTCGAATTCATGGACCAGCTCCTCCTCGCGGGAGAAAAGCTTCACTTCCTTCTGGCCGGAGATCATCTCCTCTATGAAGCCGTTCACATTGCCCAGTGCTTTCTGCTGGGCTCTAAAATATCGGCGGGTCACCTTGCTCAAAGAGCGGGTGATCACAAATATCAGCGGTATTGTCACCGCCGCCAGCAATGTCATCACCGGGCTTAATATCAGCATAGCGATGAATATGCCAACCATCGTCACAATGCCTGAAATGAGCTGAGAAACGCTTTGAGATATTGTCATGCCGATGGTGTCCACATCGTTGGAAAGGCGGCTCATGACATCGCCGCTGGAGTTTGTGTCATAGAATTTCAGCGGCAGGCGGCTGATGTGGTCATAGAGTTTCTCTCGCATTTTCGATGTCACATCCTGAGAGAGCCAGACCATGATCTTGGTCTGTGCGAATTGGAGCGCCACGCCCAGGAGATAAACGCCAAGGAGTATAGCGCACATTTTTATCAACCCGGGGATGTCAGCCACGACAATATAGTTGTCAATAATATGGCCGATCATCACTGGGGTTATCACGTTCACGCCTGCAAAAGCTACACAGATCAAAAACAGCAGCAGGAACATTCCCTTTTTGTCGGTCAGCATCCCCACAAGCCTTTTAGTGGTGCCCTTCATGTCCTTCGGCTTTTGGAAGAGTATGGTTCCCCCGCCGCCGGGGCCTCCCTGCCTGCCCTGGCCGGCGTCGGCTGCATATTCGCGCCTTATGCGCTTTTTGCTCTGATGGGACTTCCCTTCGCTTGCCTTCGAGGACTCCTGCTTTTCGGCCCTCGTAAGGTACTTATTTTTTCTCTCATCCGACATCGTCAAGCACCTCCTCTCCAAGCTGCGAAACAGCTATGCTTCTGTATATATCGCTGCTTTTCAGCAGCTCCTCGTGGGTGCCCTGGGCGGATATTCTACCGTCATCCAGGACGATTATATTATCCGCATCGCTGATGGCGGAAACCCTCTGGGCGATAATGAAAACGATTCTATCATCCCGGCGCTTTTTAAGGGCGGCGTGAAGCCGTGACTCTGTCGCCATATCAACCGCGCTGGTGGAGTCGTCCAATATCAGTATCTCGGGATCCTTGACGAATGTCCTGGCGATTGAAAGCCGCTGCTTCTGACCGCCGGAGAAGTTCCTGCCCCTTTGCTCCACAGGGGAGTCATAGCCTTCCTTTGAGTTAAACAGGAAGTCTGCCGCCTGGGCGTCCTCCACGGCGTCGTCCATCTGCTGCTTGGTTGCGTCCTCCTTGCCCCAGCGCAGATTATCCTCCACGGTGCCGGAAAACAGCACGCTTTCTTGAAGCACCACGCCGATCTTGCTCCTAAGCTCGTCGATTGAAAGCTCGCGCACATCCTTCCCGCCGATTTTCACTCTGCCCTCAGTGGCGTCATAGAGCCTGGGTATCAGCGAAACGAAGCTGCTCTTTCCGGAGCCGGTGCCGCCTATTATGCCAATGGTCTGCCCCTTGGTGGCCGAAAAGTTGATGTTTTTAAGCACATACTCCGGGCTGCTGGGGTTATAGCCGAATGAAACGTTTTCAAACTCCACTTCAAAGCCCTGGGCAACCTTGGGGGATTCCGGGGACTTTATTGACGTTTCCGTGTCAAGAATCTCGTTTATACGCTCTGCGCTGGCCTTTGCACGGGAGAAGTTCACCGCTATCATCGCCAGCATCATCAGTGAGCCAAGCACCTGCATCAGGTAGTTCATGAAGGACATGATTGCGCCGGTTGTCAGCTCGCCCGATATGGTCAAAACGCCGCCGAACCAGAAAAGGGCCACAAGGCTCAGGTTCATTATCACTGTGATTATGGGCATCATTATCATCACCGTGCCCATGGCCTCCATTCCCTGATTTTTCAGCTCCAGGTTGGCATGGCCGAAGCGCTCCCGCTCCCTTTCTTGGCCGCTGAAAGCTTTGATGACCCTCACCCCAAGAAGACCTTCACGCATAACGGAGTTAATTCCGTCAATTTTCTTTTGCATTTTGTCAAAGAGTGGGAATGCTTTTTTCATAACGAAAATGGCTGTCAACAGCAACACCGGCGCCGCTGCCACGAATATTAGTGAAAGCTTTGGGCTGATTGTGTAGGCCATTATGAGGCCCCCGATGCAGAACATCGGCGCCCTGACCACCATTCTTAAGGCCATCATGACCATCTGCTGTATCTGAGTGACGTCGTTTGTCATGCGGGTAATTATTGTCGAAGGCTTATGTCTATCGATCTCCGCGAAGGCGAATGTCTGTACTTTTTGAAACATCGCCTTCCTAAGGTTTGTGCCCATGCCCATCCCCGCCCTTGACGAGAGATATGTGCATGCAATGCCGCCGATGACGCCTATGAATGTGAAGAGCAGCATTTTGCCACCGACCGCAAGAATGTAGCTTATATCGCCATTGGTTATTCCCACGTCAATTATTTTTGCCATTAAGCTGGGCTGTTGAAGATCCATCCAGACCTCCAGTATCATAAAAAGCGGCGCCAGAACTGTTACAAGCCAGTAACCCTTCAGATATTTCAAAAGTTTTCTCATGCTATGTTTCCGCGTGCCTGTCCTTTCCTTCGATTTCTTCCTGTTTTTTAAGTGTGGATATGATCAGCTCCAAAGCCTCCTCAAAGCAGGCTTTTTGCTCCGGTTCAAACTCGGCAAAGCACCATTTTTCCATCTCTTCCTGGATGTCCTGAAGCTTCGCATACTTCTCCCTGCCCAGGTCGGTCAGGCTGACCATTACGGCCCTTTTATCGGTCTTTGTGGGCTTTCTCACGATTAGGCCGCCGGCCTCCATCGTGTTCAGTGCGCTGGTCACCGAGGCGGGGTTCATGTGGTGCTGGTGGGCGATCTCCCTTTGTATGCAACTTCCCCTCTCAAAGAGAAACTCCAAAATGGGCGGCATCCCCCGGGAAAGGCCTGCCGCTTCCATCAGCTTGACGGAGCTTTTAAACACCAGATGATTCGCGTAGGCCATCTTCATCATGACCGACTTTTTCCTCTTTTTCAAAATAACCCCTTCCGTCCAAATTATTGTTAGAGTTCAAATTATTGCAATTCAAACATTACTGATGTATTATATTGCCTTCGCAAAAATTTGTCAATATAATGTTTAGCTGAATTAGCTGAAAATTTCTTATGAAGTGTCTGGCTTTGCATAGCACATCACTCCTCATTCTGCTCACAATCGAATTTATTCAACAGGGTATAAAGAACGCATAAAATTGCGAAATTCTTTTGTACAGGAATCTATCCCTTTTGACAATAGGCTCAATATAGGAGTATAATAGAATTCGTGCTAAGAAAGGGGGCACTGATGTTTGGTTTTATAATAGGGATTCTCGGCGGAGGCGTCGAGCTGTTTCTTTTAAACAGGCTGGTTTTGTTCCTAGCAAAGGGCATGCCCGGCAGAATCGCCCTCATGCTAGCGCTCAAACTGGTTGTTTTGGCAGTTGTCTTCACGCTTGTGATAATGTTCTTTAAAGATCAGCTGCTTTGGTGCGGCACCGGGCTGGCCGGAGTGCTCGTCGCGGGTTCATTCATACAGTCCATTATAAAAAATCGTTCGGAGGAGGCGAAAAAAGGATAATGTCCATTGGTCAGATTGTGCGCTGGGCAGTCATAGCCGCATCGCTGGCGCTGGGGATTTTCCAGATAGTAAGATGGAGGCGCACAAAGGCGCCTTCGCCTGATGATCCTGGTTTTAAAAAAGCAAGGCGCAAACGCCGCATGACGCTAATGACGGGCGTCTTCGGGCTGTGGCTTTGCTGCGGCCTTATTTTAGGCATGTTTGCAGAGCCTTCCCAGGGGCTGCATATCGATATCATGGCCCCTCGGATGAATCTTTGGGGCATGGACGTCAGCTCCTCGGTGGTCATATCATGGATCGCCATGGCGGGGCTGATCATTCTGGCGGCTGCCATCCGTCTTTTTGTCATACCAAGGTTCAGCGAAAAGCCAAAGGGCTTTCAAAGCGTGCTGGAGATAATGGTCGAAGCTGTGTCCTCCTACACCGAGGACAAGGTTCCCCACATGGGGGAAAACCTGGGCGCCTACATATTCACAATAGCCGCGCTCTTGGTGGCCTGCAGCTTTTTGGAGCTGTTTGGCCTGCGGCCGCCGACTGCTGATCTCATCATGACTCTCTCGCTTGCCGTATGCACATTTGCCCTCATTAACTATTACGGCATAAAGCAAAAGGGCATAAAGGGTCGCATAAAGAGCTTCGCCGAGCCCACGCCGGCGGTCTTTCCCATCAAGATTTTGTCCGACATCGCCATTCCAGTGTCCCTGGCTTGCCGCCTTTTCGGCAACATGCTGGGGGGAATGATAGTCGTTCATCTCCTCTACATGGCCCTTGGCGCTTTCGGCGTGGGCATACCGGCTGTCTTGGGGCTTTATTTCAACGTTTTCCATCCGCTGATACAGGCGTTCATATTCATTACACTCACACTCACATTCATAAGCGAGGCCGTGGAATAAGCGGCATTTTGCACAAATTTTATGCATAAGTAAAGCCGTAAAGCAAAAGTCTACGGCGCAAACTATAAGGAGGAAAAACAAATGGAACTGGGTTTAATCGCAATCGGCGCGGCTTTAGCCGTGTTCACAGGCGTCGGCGCGGGCATCGCAATGGGCAACGCCACCGCAAAGGCTGTGGAGGCAATATCACGCCAGCCTGAGGCTTCGGGGAAAATTAACTCCGCGCTGATGCTCGGCTTGGCTTTGACCGAGTCCACGGCGATTTATGGCTTTGTCACGGCGCTGATAATCATCTTCACGATGGGTTCTTAGGAGGCGTCCCATGGAGTTTAACCTGGTGGATATATTGCAGCATGTGCTGAACATAGTCTTGCTGTACATAATACTGCGCGCTTTGGTATATAAGCCCGTGCGGGAATATATGAAAAAGCGTCAGGAAGGTCTTGAAAGACAGCGCTTTGAAATCAGCGAGGGCAAAAGCGAGGTCAGGGATTTAAAGGCTAAATATGAGCAATCTCTGAGCGGCGCCAAGGCCGAGGCCGAGAGCAAAGTGCGCGATGGCGTCCAGAGGGCCGACAAGGCCGCAAAGGAGATAATCGAAAAGGCGGAAAGGGACGCAAAGGCGATACTTGCCGAGGCCAGAGAGCAGGCCGCACTGGAGCAGGGCCGCATCGAGAGCGCCATTAAAAACGAGGTGGCCGATCTCGCCCTGGAGCTGGCTTCAAGGATTCTGGAAAGGGAAGTGTCTGCGGATGACAACCACGCCGTTATCGAGCGGTACTTCGAAGGCTTAGGCAAGGTAAACAGCGCATGATAAACGGAAATCTCTACATCGCCGGCCCTTTTGAGGACGAAGATATTAAAAAAATTGAAGAACACTTCACCAACCTACTGGGAAAGCAGGTCTTTTTGGAAGTGCAAAGAGACGATAGGCTCCTGGGCGGCTTTTTGGCAACGGTTGACGGGAAGGTCTACGACGCCAGCCTGCTGGTGAGAATGCAGGGTATCAGGCGGCATATTTTGAGCGAGGAGTGAGACGGCAATGATAAACGAAAAAACAAGAAATGTCGGCGCATATCTTCGCGGACGGCTAAAAAGCTACGAGGACAAGCCCGTCGTGTACGAATACGGCAAGGTTGCCTCCATTGGCGATGGCGTGGTGAAGATAGACGGTCTTTCCCGCAGCCGTTACGGTGAGCTTATCGCCTTTGAGAACGATATCTACGGCATGGCAATGGACTTGGAGCTGGGCGGCGCGGGCGTCGTTCTTTTAAACGGCATAAACGATGTTAGAATCGGTTCCAGGGTGCAAAGCACTGGCCGGGTGGTGGAGGTTCCTGTGGGACCAAACCTCTTGGGCCGGGTGGTGGACCCCTTGGGTATGCCCTTGGACGGCCAGCCTCTGCACACGGAAAAATTCCGCCACATCGAACAGGGCGCCCCCACGATAATCGACCGCGACAATGTGACAAGGCCGCTTCAGACCGGGCTTCTGGCCATCGACAGCATGATACCCATAGGCAAAGGCCAAAGGGAACTGATAATTGGCGACAGGCAAACCGGCAAGACCACCATCGCCCTTGACTGCATTTTAAACCAGAAGGGCCAAAATGTGATCTGCGTGTATGTGGCCATAGGCCAGAAGGTGTCGTCCATATCGAAGATATACGAGGATCTCACGAGAAGTGGCGCCATGGATTACACCGTTTTGGTGGCATCCACCGCCAGCGATTGCGCCGCCATGCAGTACATCGCCCCATATGCGGGCTGCTCCATCGCCGAAGAATTCATGTACTCCGGCAAAGATGTGCTGGTGATCTATGACGATCTGAGCAAGCATGCTGTGGCCTATCGTGCCATGTCGCTGCTTTTAAAGCGCCCCCCTGGCCGTGAGGCCTACCCAGGTGACGTCTTTTACCTGCACAGCAGGCTTCTTGAAAGGGCGGCGCAGCTCAGCGGCGGCCTTGGCGGAGGCTCCATGACGGCGCTGCCTATAGTTGAGACAATGGCCAGCGACATCTCCGCCTATATACCCACAAATGTCATTTCAATCACCGATGGCCAGATATACCTTGAAACTGAGCTTTTCCATGCAGGTGTGCGCCCCGCGGTGAACGTGGGCCTTTCAGTTTCAAGGGTTGGCGGCGCAGCGCAAACAAAGGCCATGCGAAAGGTTTCCGGCAGGCTGCGGCTCACCTTGGCCCAGTACAGAGAGCTGATGATTTTCTCCCAGTTTGGAACCGACATCGACCCGGCCACAAAGAAGCTCCTTGACTATGGCACAAGGCTTACCCAGACCCTTAAGCAGGACCAGCACAGCCCCCTTTCGATGGTAAGCCAGGTCTGCCTGCTGCTGGCAGTCACCGGCCGCCACATGGACGACATTCCCGAAAGACAGGTGGATGAGTTCAGCGAGGGCCTTCTTGCCTATTTGCAGGGCACATGCAGAGTGCACCTTCGGGAGATTGAGGAGACGGGGGATTTGACCGACGAAACAAGGTCTGCTTTGCAGGAAGCCATCGGCGAATACTCGAAGGGCTTCGAGGTGGCGTGATATGTCCTCCATCAGCGATATTCTTTACCGCATGAAAAGCGTGAAGCAGACGCGGCAGATCACCAACGCAATGCATCTGGTGTCCACATCCCGCATGCGCAAGGCAATCCGCGACATCGAGCAGAACAAGGCCCACTTTAACCACGCCCTGGAAACAATGAAGAGCATTCTTGAGCATACCGATGGCCTAAACCATCCCTACCTCACCCACAGGCAAGGCTCCCGCACGGCTTATATCGTGATTGCGGGGGATAGGGGCCTGGCCGGTAGCTATAATAACGACATTTTGAACCTGGCGGACAGCTCCATGAGGAAGAAGGACGTGGTCTGCATTTTCACAGTGGGCAATGTGGCCACCGAATACTTCCACCGCTCGCCCGACTTTAACGTGGACGCCCAGTTCGAAGGCGTTGTGGAACATCCAGCCATAAACATATCCCGCGATATAGTGGAGATGGTCACCAACCTTTATGACGCCGAGCTTATAGATGAACTGCGGGTGGTCTACACCCACTTTTCCAGCAACACTGCCCATAAGCCGGTGGATTTTAAGCTTTTGCCCATAGAGCTTTCCGATTTTGCCGACGAGGAGAGCGCTTTGCAATATGGCGCCCGAGAGCTTTTATATGACCCTTCCCCCGAGCTTGTCTTTGACGCTCTGGTGCCCCAGTTTATGATCGGTTTCATGTACGGCGCGCTGGTCAATTCCTACGCCAGCGAGAACAGCTCCCGCATGAATGCCATGCAAAGCGCCACCGACAGCGCGGATGATATGATGAAAAAGCTGAACTTACAATATAATGCAGTGAGACAATTGACAATAACAAACGAGCTTTCCGAAATCGTCAGCGCGGCTGGCGCATTCGACCAAAAGAATGACCAAAAGAATGACCAAAAGGCGGTTAGCATGATTAACGAAGAAAAAGACATCGGCACAATTGTGAAGATCGCCGGTCCGGTGCTGGACGTGAGTTTTAAGCCCGGCGAGGAACCTCTTATACACACATTGCTTTACACCAAGGGGGAAAACCCCGTGCACATGGAGGTGGCCCAGCAGGTGGCGCCCGGAATTGTGCGCGCCATCGCCCTGGAGGCCACGGAGGGCCTTTGCTGCGGCACAGGCGTAATCAGCACCGGCGGCAGCATCGCCGTTCCGGTGGGCAAGAACGTTCTTGGCAGGGTTATAGACTCTTTGGGCAGGCCCATCGAC
Organism: Christensenellales bacterium; assembly: GCA_050309705.1. Taxonomy (GTDB): domain Bacteria; phylum Bacillota; class Clostridia; order Christensenellales; family UBA1750; genus JBNRMR01. The sequence goes on from JBNRMR010000154.1 coordinate 11,843, forward strand.
GGCCTTGGCCCCATCGACGCGCCCAAATGGAGCGTCCACAGGCCTGCGCCCAGCTTCACAAGCCAGAAATCCTCCACGGAGCTTTTCGAAACCGGCATAAAGGTCATTGACCTTCTGGCGCCATATCCCGTGGGCGGCAAGATTGGCCTTTTCGGCGGCGCAGGAGTGGGCAAAACTATTCTGATAATGGAGCTGATCCATAACATCGCCACAAATCACGGGGGCTACTCCGTCTTTACGGGTGTGGGCGAGCGCAGCAGGGAGGGCACGGAGCTGATCAGCGAAATGAGGCAGTCCGGCGTCATCAGTCATACGGCTCTTGCCTTCGGGCAAATGAACGAACCCCCCGGCTCCCGCATGAGAGTCACTTTGGCCGGCCTTACAATGGCAGAATATCTGCGCGACCAGATGGGCGAAGACGTACTTTTGTTTATCGATAATATCTTCAGGTATGTGCAGGCGGGCAACGAGGTCTCCGCACTGCTGGGCAGAATGCCATCCGCGGTGGGATATCAGCCCACATTGGCGACGGAACTGGGCGAGCTTCAGGAGAGGATCGCCAGCACCGACAGGGGCTCAATCACCTCCGTTCAAGCGGTGTTCGTCCCCGCGGACGATCTGACTGACCCCGCCCCGGCGGCCATATTCTCCCACCTGGACGCCACAACCGTGCTTTCGCGTTCCATCGCCGAAATCGGCATATACCCGGCGGTAGATCCCCTTGATTCTACATCGCGCATGCTGGAGCCGGATATCGTGGGCAAAAGGCATTACAGCGTGGCAAGGCGCGTGCAGGAATGCCTCCAGCGCTATCACGAGCTTCAGGACATTATCGCCATTTTGGGCATGGACGAACTTTCCCAGGAGGATAAGCTCACCGTTTACCGGGCCAGAAAGATACAGAACTTTCTTTCCCAGCCCCTCCATGTTGCAGAGATATTCACAGGCCAGCAGGGCCGCTATGTGCCCCTCAGCCAGACCATCGACGACTTTGAGGCCATAGTTGACGGCAAGGCTGACGATATCCCCGAAGCGGCGTTCTTGATGGCCGGCGGGCTGGACGAGGTGCGCCAAAAGGCGAAGGAGATGCAAAATGGCTAAGCCCTTCGACCTGATGATATTAACCCCCGAGCGCGAGTTTTACAGCGGCAAAGCCGAAAGCCTGACAGTCCAGTCAATAGGCGGGCAGCTCACGATTTTGGCGGATCACATCCCCATGGTGACGGCCCTGAGCGTGGGCTCTGTGACGATAAGGGCGCAGGGCCAGGTGCTGACTGCCTTCCACTCCGAAGGCTTCATGGAGGTGCTGGAAGGGCGAACCACCGTCTTTGCGCAGGCCTGCGAATGGCCCCATGAGATAGATATAAACCGAGCGGAAGAGGCCCGCAAAAGGGCTGAGAGCATACTGTCACGGGAAAGAAACGCCAACACCATCGCCCGCAGCAAGATAGCTCTTTCAAGGGCTCTTATGAGGATCAGAGTTCGCACCAGCATAGACAAATCATAAGCCCCATGCAAAAGTCCACAAAGCTAATTAAACAAAAAGCTGCTGAGAATTCGGCTGCATGTGCCAATATTAGCATTCCTGGAAACTCCCTCCTACGGCGCAGAGGTCTCTTTGGTTTCATCCAGAGGAATGTCAACATTATGGCTGACCCACTTCACCCCGGTGGGCGCCGGGCGATTCAAAATTGCATACCCTTTTTCGATGGCCTTTCCAATTGACTTACATGCCCTATCTGTTATAATGATACAGAATTGAGTATGGCAATTGGTGGAATGAGTTCATATAGCGCATTAAACATGAGAAGCCGGGCGAAAATGCTGGACGATTTCAAGCAAGGCGGTGTTGCGCTGAGCGTTTTCTGCGTTCATATGCGTTGCTTTTATTAAGCGGCGCATATTTTTATTAGCAGATCCCTTTGCAAGAGAACGTCACGGCACATGCAGATTATATGATGAAAATGAAAAAGGCATTCTGCGAGCAGAGCCCGGCGCTTGAGGCTGTGATCTTGGATTTATCCCCCGGCCATTCTCGCAGGAAATGAAGGAGGGAACACTATGAACAAGCGCATTCTCGTATCCGGCTCGGATTTATACAACACGCAGATGCTGTACTTCACCTCATCCTCCCTTTCAACGGACAACCGCCGCCTGTATCTTATCAGCGACCGAGATGGCAGCCCCAATATTTATGTGCGCGATCTTTCCACCGGCGATGAGCGCCGCCTGTCAGATAACCAGGCCGGTTATCTTAAATCCTACGTGTATTTCGATGGAGACATACGCAAGGGCCTTGGCAAGGCAAGCGTGTGTCTGGATGGCGCGCGGGACGCCGTTTACTACATACAGGATGATTCGATCTGCCGCGCTACGTCCGAAGGAGAAATCACAGTGCTGAATACCATCCCATCGGATCAGGTCACGGCTTTCATGCATGTCAGCGGAGACGGCAAGTTCCTTTGCGTGCCGACCACCGACGCCCGAGCTCTGGAATTTGATCCCGTTACCGAGGGAACCGGCCGCGACCGACGACCCGCGTATAATATCGATGGGCGTGTGCAAGCCGAGCATTTGAGCTCCTACCTTCGCATGTACGACACTCAAACCGGCGAAATGACGCTATGCGAGCGAGTTCAGCATTGCTGGATCACCCATGTGCAATTTCATCCCCTTGACAGTTCCGTTATCCTTTACAACCACGAGTGGCCCCATAAGGACTGCGGCATCCGGCGCATATGGCTCTTTGATGGTAAGCGCCATATCCGCGTGCGCGGCGAAGGGCCGGGCCGAAGCCGTAATGACTGGGTCTGCCATGAAATGTGGGCGAGTGACGGCAAAACGATCATCTACCATGGCGCATATGACGGCGGCGTTGCCTTTGTGGGCCTGTACACTCTTGCAACGGGTGAGTGCCGCGAAATTGCCTTGCCAAGCGAATACGCCTCCTACGGTCATTTCACCGTCGCGTTAAACGGCCGACTCGTGTGTGACGGGTACTATAGGCATCCCGATGATTTTGCCAATGGGAGAGAGAGCTCCACCGATGGTGGGCCAGATCCGCATGCGAAAAACGCCGAGTACATCTGCGCCATCGATGTAGACTGGGCTGCGGGAACATTAAAATGGCATCCCCTTTGCAAGCATGAATCGGACTGGCTCGATCAGGATTCACACCCTCATCCAATATACAGCCATGACTGTAAAACGATCTATTTCACATCGCGGCGTGGCGCGACCACGAAGGTCTACTGCGTTGCAGCGGAATAAGAAAGGCAAGGAGCTCAGCACACTGCAAAGAAGGTGCTCTTGTCAATTTGGATGCGCTTAATAGCGGCAGCTAATATTTTTATGATGAAAAAAAGGCCCAGCTTTCGGGCCTTTTTCATGCGCTTTTCTGGTAGCCCTCCTTCTGTCACACCATATGTATAGACATGGGCTTCACCACTTTGTCCAACCCAAGGGCAACTCTGGCTCCGGCTTGGATTTATAAATGCAGATATGTCCGTCTTCCGTTGATTCGATAACGCGCCATCTGAATATTTGTTGCCATTCACCAGCATGGTGGCATCGCTGGAATACCCATTCAAATTGCGCCCACATAAGGAACGGCAGGAGCTCCAAAACCAGCGGCCGTCCTCCCCTTCGCTCCCCTGTTACCAAAGAGAAACATCATACAGGCGTTGCCCTGCGCAATAAGCATCTCTGCTTTAAACATGCTGAAACAATAATTATTGCTTTAAAAGGCGCCCCCGCGCGCGATTTTTGCTCAGGGGAATCTCAACCGATATTTTCGAAAATTTTGGCCCTATAAGCCGAAGAACCGCAAGTAGTCCACCCTGCCCGAAGTTACATGCAAGGCAGGGATACGATATGTGTTGCATCCGGTAACGCCTGATTGAAATAAAAGTATTCTGTCCATAATCATCTTTCCCTTTCATTAATTATATCCAGCTTTTCAAGCGGCTTTTAATCCTCCATTGCTGTAGAACTGTCCGCCGAAGGCTGCACCGGGCCTCCGCTGCTCTCCCGCACATGCAGGCGGGTTCCCATCACCTCATGGGACTGGACAGGCTGCACTCCCTCCATAAGCCCGTGGAGCATGGCTGCGCTTTTCATGCCCATCTCATACGCCGAAAAGCTCATGCTGCTCAGCTTTACCGGTGTCTTTTCGCAAATATCCCCATTATTGCAGCCTATCATCCGAATGTCCTCGCCCACCCGAACCCCCATGCGCATCAAGGCATGCATGGCGCCGGCGGCGATGTTGTCGTTAAAGGCGAATATGCCGTCCACGTCCGGCCTGCGCTCCAGCAGACCCCGCGCGGTGCTGATGCCTACCTCCGGGGAGCGAAACGCCGCCTCGTATGTTATCAGGCTGCTGTCCGGCGCAAGGCCATAATCGTCCAGAGCAGCGATATAGCCCTGATAACGCTCATGGGAGGAGGTATACAGAGGCGATGACATATAGGCGACCTTTCGGCAGCCCTTTTCCAGCAGATGGCAGGTGGCCTTGTAACCCGCCTGAAATGAATTGATGTACACTCCGGGGGTGAGATGCTGGCCCATAGGCCGAATGCATGAAACCACATGGATGCCGCGGCGGGTGATTTCCTTTAGCAGTTCCGCATTGAAGGGGCCTTCGACCGCCGGGCAAATAATCATGCCCGCAGCGCCGCTGTCGGCCAGCTTTCGCATATACTCGTCCTGCTTTTCCGCCAGACCATCCGTATTGCAGATGATCAGGTTGTAACCCTTCTGATTGGAAAAATCCTCCGCTCCCCTAACGATGGCGGGGTATATGTCGTTGAGAAT
>JBNRMR010000155.1:0-31666 GCA_050309705.1 Christensenellales bacterium
TGTATATGAAAACGCTGCCGCTAAGACCGAATGTCTGGCCCATGTCTATAGCTTTGCAGGCTTCATCATATGATTCGTTCAGCTTTAACATGCTTCGCCTGGTGTCGCCTATGCCGATCAGAAGATTTTTGTTTCCCATCTCCCTTGCCGTGTCCTCTATGGCAGCGGCAAATTCCGCGCTGTCCTGCAGGGCAATATCGCTGGTTTTGCTGACCACCACGCAGATGGTGTTTTTGTCCACCGGAACTATGGTCTCGGCGGAGTCCGCGGAAAAACCGTCCAGCAGCATGCGCGAAAACTCCTCGATGCCGCTATTATCCCTCAGAACAATACAGGCCCTGTCTCGGCTGTCGTCCACACCAAACTGGCTGAGGAGGTTTTGCATCTGATGCCTTCCCACCTTGCCCAGAACGCAGCGCCGGAAAAATTCATTCTTGTCCATAGGTCTTCCCGCCCCTGAAAGAGCGGACTGCACAAAGGCCGCCGCCATGAACCCTGCGTCCACAGTGGCCTCGCCCCTGTCCTCAAGGGCGATGTATAGCTTTGGGGAACAGTCCACCGGAAAAAACACAAAGCCTTCGCTTCTGGCGAAGGAACCATTTTGCCACGAAAGATCCCGTGAGAAATTCCTGCCTTCTGCGCCCGACGATAAGATCGCCGCACCTTTGTCATCAAGCAGGTAATATTGGCACGAAAGCCTATCCAGAGTGGCTTTCAGAAAAGCAACGCCGCTAAAATCCAATGCATTCAGCTCCTATGGGCGGTTATTATCCGCGAAATACTAATGATAATTCTATACCAAAAGAGCCAAATAAGCAAGGTTTATCCCTGCATACCGGCTCTTCAAAAGCAAATTTCAGTTGGTAAGTTTTAGTTCGCTCCAGCTCATTCATCCCTTGCGCCTTTGGAAAGGGAGCGCTCAATTTCCCTCTGGGCGTCCTTTTTGGCCAGCTCATGCCTTTTGTCATAATGCTTCTTCCCCTTTGCCAAGGCGATCTCCAGCTTCACCAGCCCACGCTTTAAGTAGATCCGAAGGGGCACTATTGAATAGCCCTGCTGCATCACCTGGGCGCGAAGGCGGTTTATCTCTCTTTTGTGAAGGAGGAGCCTGCGCACCCTGAGAGGGTCGCGGTTGAAGATATTGCCCTGATCATAGGGTGAAATATGCATCCCGTGGATCTTCGCCTCACCGTCGGCCACGGATATATAGCTTTCCTTCAGGTTCATCCTGCCCAACCTTATGGATTTGACCTCCGTGCCGCTCAGCTCTATGCCCGCCTCAAACGTCTCCTCGATATAGTAATCATGCCATGCACGGCGGTTTCTCATCAGCTCTTTGGTGTATTCGGCCACATTGCTCCCCTCCTTTCGTCTTCAGCATGTTAGAGCCTGTATATTATAGCAAAAAAGCGGCTTTTTAGCAATTAACTGTGGAATAAAAAATATTGCTTGACATATAATACTATGCAATGTATTATATTGCATGAAGGGAGGTATGCGTTTTGGATGTGCAGATAAAAAAGGGGCTCACCGAATCGCTGGTGCTGTTCATAGTTTCTAAAGAGGATGCCTATGGGTATAAGCTTATGCAGGACATCACCCGGACAATCCCCTTGAGCGAATCCACCCTCTATCCCATTCTCAGAAGGCTTGAAGCGGGTAAATTCTTAAAGACATATAGCAGGGAATTTAACGGCAGATTGCGCAAGTATTACAGCATAACAAGCGCCGGTAAAGAGCGCCTGGAGGAGTTTCGCATGCATTGGCGCGAGGCGATGAAGATCATCAACTATATATTGGAGGAGAGTGATACAGTTGAAAAGGCATGAGTTTATGGAGGTGCTTGGCAACTATCTGCATGATCTGCCCTCCCAGGAGGCAAACGAAGCGAAGCGCTATTATGACGAGCTAATTATGGACGCAGTTGAAAGCGGCAACGACGAGGAGGAGTTCATCGCCTCTTTGGGGGAAATGGGTGAAATTGCCGGGAGGATAAGGTCCGAGGCGGACGTAAACCGGGCGGTTTCAAAGCCGGGCATGTCCAACTGGGCCAAGGCGATGATGGCCGTGCTGGGCATATTGGCCACGCCAATAGCCCTGCCTTTGGCGGCGGCGGTGCTGCTTATTTTCATGGCGCTGATAATAACCGTTGTTGCGCTAGTCATAGCGATATTCGCCGCTTTGGTGGCCGGACTTTTTTACGCGGGCTGGGTCCTTGTGCGGTTGCCCTTCTCTTTTGGCTCCGTGGGCATGATATTCACTGCCATTGGCCTTGCGGTGCTGGGCGGCATAGGCGCATATTATCTCCTGAAAGCCACCTTTAAGGCCACAGGGATATTGATACGCAAGATATACCTTTCCGCCAGCAAAAGGCGCGCCTCGAAGGAACAAAGAGTTCAAAAGGAGGAATACAGATGAAGAAATCCGTCAAGATAGCCTTGATAATAGGCACCTGTTTTTTACTTGTCGGCTTCGTCTTATGGGGCGTGAGCGCCAGAACAGACGAATTCAAGCGCCTGGCGGCAGCTGCAGGGCTGGCCCATGCCCCTGGAATCGGCGCACAGTCCCCCGATGCGCAGGGCAATAATATCGCCTCCAACAAAGAGGCGCTGGCCGCCCTGCTGGGTGGGGAAGTGAGCGAGTTTGCCTACCAGGCCCAAGGCGACGTTAGCTCCATTGGGATCATCTGCAAGACAAGGAATGTTCACATCATCCCCTCTGACGTGGAGAAAATCGAGATCAAAAGCGTGGAAAACGAGGAGAGCTGGTTCAAGGTCTCCCTGGAGGGCGGAACTTTAAAGCTGCAAGAGGAGCTGAAGAAAAGCCTGATCAACATCTCCGATTTCTTCTCATTTGATTATAGCGGCAGCGAAAACACCGACAGGGCCGTGTACATCTATGTGCCCAAAGACACAAAGCTAGAAAGCCTGTTGGCTGACTGCTCCTTTGGCGCTATCAAGATAAGCGGTCTTTCCGCAGACGAGATTACAGTCACCAGCGAAAACGGCGATATCGACATCAACAGGGTGGAAGCCAAAAGCGCGGATATTGAAACCTCCTTTGGCGATATCGAAATCGAGCAGCTAAGCGTGGCCGGCAGGCTTAATGTCACCAGCAAAAACGGAAGGATCGATATCACAAGATCAACTTCCGCTGACGCCGATGTGATTTCTTCCTTTGGGAACATTTCTTTGAAGGAACTTTCAACAGGCGAGCTTAAGATTGAAGGCGATAACGGGGATATTGACGTCGAAAGCGTGACCTGCTCCAACATGACCGCTTCCTCCTCCTTTGGAAAAATCGAAATTTCGGACACCAGCGCCAGCAATATCACCGCGGACAGCGGCAGCGGCGGGACCGAATTGGAGAAAGTCTTTGCAAGCGCTGTAAAGCTCACCAGCTCTTTTGGGGAGATCGAGGTGGAGGACTCATCCCTCCTCAGCAGCCTTTACGCCCATAGCGACAACGGCGCTGTGAAGATTCATGGAGGAAGCATATACTCCATCGACGCGAGAACAAGCTTCGGCGGCGTCAACATCAGCGAGACGGAGTTTATAAGCTGCTATGCTCACAGCAGCAACGGCAAGGTGGTCCTTGAAAAGCTTCCCCTTAGCGCGGATGAAACCTCCGTCAAGGCTAAGACCAGTTCAGGCAGCGTCAGCATAAACGGCGAAAAGCAGGCCGGAAGCTATGAAAGAACCTTGGCCGGCGCAAAGGCCGAGATCGACGCCGGCACCAGCTTCGGCGATATCGTGATCGGCTTTAAATAATTATAGCTTAAACCGGCATGATGAAGGCGGGCGCAGAAAAGCGTCCGCCTTTGTCTTTGTGTTTTTTGGGAAAGCAAGTGAATGTTGTAACTTTGCTGAAGCGCCTTTAAAAACCGCAAATACCCCTCCCCGACCCCTTCGCAGGCTTGCTCTGCTGCACAATATATTACAGGTCAAACAAATCCTAAGGCGATTGTTGACATATCCAAAACCATGCCCGGCTCAAACTCGTCATATTCGCCGCTGTCCATCATGGCCCTTATGAATGGAGCTATCCTTCCGCTGATATTATAAAGAATTTCCAGCGAGGACATGTGCGCATATGTGTTTATCCCTAACTCAGGGAAAACGCGCTCAAACCCAGCGATTATGATATTGTTTTTCATGCCTGTTCCTCCCTTTCCCTTTGCTCCATGGGCGTTTCCTTTGGGAAAAGAACGGTGATGGCAGTGCCTTTTCCCTGCTGGCTTTCAAGGGATATGGTGGCTCCATGCTGCAATGCTATGTGCTTGACTATCGCCAGACCCAGGCCCGTGCCGCCCGTCTCCTTTGATCTACTCTTATCTATCCTGTAAAAGCGCTCGAACACTCTGTCCTGGTGCTCATCCGCCATGCCGATTCCATCATCCTTGACCATCAGCCCCGCGCCGAACTTCGTCATCGTTGTGGATATCTCCACCTGTCCCCCAGGCCGATTATAGCGCACGGCGTTGTCGCAAAGGTTGTATATTAGCTCGCCCAGCATTCTCCTGTCACCGAAAACGAAGCTCTGTCCGCCTGAAAACCTGAAACTGACGCCCCTTTGCTTCGCGCTATACTCCAATATTTTAATCACTTCCTTGGCAAGCTGGTGCAGATCCACCTTTTCAGCGGGCGTCCTGGATGGAATGCCATCCAACTCCGTCAGCTTGATAATGTCGCCTATGAGAATTATCAGCCTGCCCGCCTCGGCGTGTATTTTCCCCGCAAAATTATGCACATCCTCGTCCCTTGCCATGCCGCTCATTATCATCTCAGCATAGCCGGATATGGAGGTCAAGGGCGTTTTCAGCTCGTGGGAAACATTGGCGGTGAACTCCCGTCTTGAGCGCTCATTCTCGCTTTTCTTTCGCTGCTGCTCCCTGACTTCCCTGACAAAGCCCTCCAGCTCTTTGAAGGGAGCGTCATCGGATTCGCCCAAAACCCCGGCCATCTCCGTGATGGGCCGCATGATTCCTCCCACAAGGGCCGATGATGCTGCCCAGCAAAGGGCGCAAACAGCTAAAGCTGCAAGCAACAGCCCGGGGAAAATCTCTTTGAAGGCTGCAAAGGCGCCGGTATAATTAGCTTTTGCTATGATGACGCCGCCATCACCCGCTGCAACGGCGAATATTTTGGCAGCCCTTTTAGCACCGCCAAAAGCTGCCGGCTCCACAAAGACGCCCTCGCCCGCTGCAACGGCATCCATGAACTCCAGCCCGGGGGTCTTCGGGTCAAAGCCGCTGCCCTCGCTTGCATATATCAGGCTCCCATCGCCTGAAAGCACAGCCAGATCGCCTCCGCCCAGTTCCAGCCTAGAAAAGTCACTTTCCGCGCCGCCCTTTTCCAGCAGCAAAAATGCCGACTGCGCCAAAAGCCTTGACGCGCTTTCAGCCTGCGTTCTGCCTTGAGAGCTGAATAAGCCCAGGGCAACCGCACAAAGAGCCGACGACGTCAACAGGCATATGGCAGTCATATAAAGCCATATTCTAACCCTTATGCTGGGTCTGTTACTCCCTATCAATCTTATACCCCACACTTCTGATGGTCTTTATCATGCTGCCGCTTTCGCCAAGCTTCTGGCGCAAGGCCTTTATATGCATGTCCACAGTGCGGCTTTCGCCCTCATAGTCAACGCCCCACACCCTGTCCATTATCTTATCCCTTGAAAGCACAATCCCGCTGTTCATCAGCAGATATTTGAGAAGCTCGTATTCCTTGAAGGTAAGATCCACAGAGGCCCCTGCCACGGTGACTGAATGCTTCATATCATCCAGCATTATGTTTCCGCACTCATACCTGCTTTGCGAATCACGGTCGGTTCTGCGCAGCACTGCCTTCACCCGTGAGATCAGCTCCATAATTCCAAAGGGCTTTGTGATATAATCATCCGCGCCGGCGTCCAGGCCCACCACGGTGTCAACCTCTGCTGCCTTGGCTGTCACCATAATCACGGGAATTTCGCTGAAGCGGGCATCTCTTTTTAGCCTTCTCAATATGCTCAGGCCGTCCTCGCCGGGAAGCATTATATCCAGCAGAACAAGTGAAGGCGCACGCTTTTCGCATTCCAGGAAAAACTCCGCGCCGTTTGAAAACTCTGCCACCTCATAGCCGCTGTTCCTAAGGGCATAGCTTTCCAGTTCTCTGATGTTCAAATCGTCCTCCACAATGTATATCAATCTAATCCCTCCGGCTCTTCTTCATCAATTATATGTTACCTTTAAATGATATTTCATTTTTGTTCCTTTTGCAATCCCCCTGCCCGGAGATTTGCAGCTTTGCAGCCCCGGCGGTGGTTGACTGCGCCGCTTCACGCGGGGTATAATAATGTAATGGCATCATGCTGCGTTGGTTTTTGCAGCGTTATTGAGCAAGCATTTAAAGGGCGGGAGCAGAATGGCTGAAAAAGGCTTGGTTTTTACCGGGGAACGCATGTCGAAAAGCGAGGCGATGCGCCTTAATCCCCGCCAGTGGGCGTTTATCGGGGACACGGTCTACAGCCTTTTTGTACGCACCCGCATTTTGACATCGACTGACTTTCCCCTGGCGAAGATGCACAAGCTGAGTGTCACAGAGGTGAACAGCGCCGCCCAGGCCACAGTCTTCGATATGTTGGAAGGCCGCCTCAACGAAGACGAACAGGACATTCTGCGCCGTGGCAGGCGGATTCGCACCCGCTCATCCCATTCCAGAAACGATCCGGCTGAGTACTCTAAGGCCACCGCCGTGGAGGCTCTTGTTGGCTACTTATATCTCACCGGCGGCGACCAGCGGCTCGAGGAAATAATGGCGATGATATTCTCCGCAGATGATTCAGGCAGGGATTTAAGCGGCAAAACAATATGAACGGAAAGACGGAAGATACTTTATGAGCAGAAATTACGAAGAAGCAAGACCGCGGATGCAAAACACGCCTGAAAACCTGATATTCGGCCGCAACCCGGTGATGGAGGCCCTGAAATCCGGCCGCGAAATCGAAAAGATTTTAATGGCAAAAGGCGATATGACCGGCTCCATGCATGAGATTCTGGCCCGGGCAAGGGCAAGGCACATCCCCGTGCAGGAGGTGGACCGCCAGAAGATCGACGGCATGGCCCAGGGGCATCAGGGCGTTTGCGCATATGTCTCCGCCGCGAAATACTACTCCTTGGATGAGATCGCCCAAAGCGCGAGGGAAAAGGGCGAGGAGCCTTTGCTTGTGCTTTTAGACGGCATCACAGACCCGCAGAACACCGGCGCCATCGCCAGAAGCGCCGAGTGCGCAGGCGCCCATGGCGTTGTTTTTCCCAGCAGGAGGTCGGCCGGGCTCACACCCGTTTCCGCCAAGGCAGCAGCAGGGGCCTTTGAATATATTAGGCCCGCCAGGGTCACCAACCTCGCTCGGACAATAGATGAGCTTAAGGAAATGGGCGTTTGGGTTTTCGGCGCCGACATGCAGGGGGAGGACTACCGCAGCGTGGACTTTTCCGGCCCTCTTGCCATAGTCATCGGCGCGGAGGGTGACGGCCTTTCCCGCCTTGTGCGCGAAAAATGTGACAGGCTGGTTTCGCTGCCCGTTGCCGGGAAGATCGATTCTCTGAACGCCTCCTGCGCGGCGGCCTTGTTGCTATATGAAGCCCTGCGCGCCCGGGAAAAAAAGGGGAATAAGGGCCGCGTATGACTCTCATTATCGACGGCTACAACATAATCGGCGCCTGGCCGGACTTTAAAACCAGCATAAACCTGCAGGACAGCCGTGACACTCTAATCGAGGTCATGTGCGACTATGCGGGCTATACCGGCGACAAGGTCATAATAGTATTTGACGCCTACGCCGGTGAAAACCCTAAACGCACGGTGGAGCAGATTGCCGGGGTGGAGGTTGTCTATACAAAGGCGGGGGAAACCGCCGACCACTACATCGAGCGCCTGGTGGACATGCTTTGCCGCAACCTTTCAAAGCAGATTGAGGTGCGAGTGGCAACTTCCGACGCAATAGAGCAGAGCATTGTTTTGGGCAGGGGCGCTGCAAGGATATCCTCCCCGGAGCTTAGAGGCATGGTAATGCAGGCCAGATCCCAAGGCAGAAGCGCTCACAAAAATTCCGGCAAGATGGGGCTGGACTCCAAGCTGCCGGCGGAAATACTGGCAAAGCTGGAACAAATAAGAAGGAGCATGTAGACTTGCCGCTTAAACACGAAAGCAAAAACGAAAATAGAACCCTCAGGCCGGACTATAGCGCCATGGGCGACGAGGAACTGGTGCTTCTGGCCCAATCAGGCAACATGGATGCCCACGAATTCATACTCGCCCGATATAAGAACTTTGTTAAATCAAAGGCCCACGCCTATTTTCTGATCGGCGCCGACAGGGAGGACATCGTTCAGGAGGGCATGATCGGCCTCTTTAAAGCCGTGCGCGATTACAGAACCGACAGGCTGGCATCCTTCCGCGCCTTCGCGGAGCTTTGCGTCATCAGGCAAATCATCACCGCCATAAAGACAGCCACACGGCAAAAGCACATCCCCCTTAACTCCTATGTATCGCTTAACAAGCCAATGTACGACGAGGAGAACGACCGCACCCTGCTGGATGTCCTTTCAGAGGGCCGGGTGGCAAGCCCTGAGGACATGCTGATCAACCAGGAGGACTTCCAGCAGATAGAGTCCAAGATTGTCGAGATGCTCTCAGACCTTGAAAAGAGCGTGCTGCACTCATATTTGCAAGGCAAAAGCTATCAAGAGATCGCCGAGGATCTGGGCCGCCATGTAAAGAGCATAGACAATGCCCTTCAGCGGATAAAGCGCAAGCTGGAAAAGCACCTGCTGAAAAGAGACTAGAAAATGATGCATTATCACGAGGACTGGCTTATGCGGCAGATAATGGCCGCCATATCCATTTTAATGAAGTTGATAACCGGAAAAAGTTCCGAAGCGAGCCTTGCCGTCCCCGAGGAAACCCTGGGCGAAACGGGCGGGCTGTATTTAAAGCTGAAGGAGCTGGTTCTAAGGGGCGAAATAGGCAAAGCGGAGGACATGCTTTTCCAGGCCGCTTCAAACGGCGAGGAAGGTACGGCCGAAGCCGCAGCGCTTTTTTATTCGCAGATAAATGCGCTAACGGACGAGGAGCTAGAAAGCTGCAATTTCCCAAGGCGTGAGATACTCGCCGGCCTTCGGGAGCTTTGCAGGATATACGGCATCCCCCAGGATCTCTTCGATATTGTTCAATAATTGCTTAGTAATAAACTAATTAATATAAAAGGCGCTCGCTTTGCACGTCCGCAAGCAAGCGCCCTTTTCATTTCAAATATCAGCCCGCGTCCCTGGGCTTGACGAAAATCATCCGCCCGGCGGCTGTCTGCAATATGCTGGTCACCACAACCGCTATCTTCTCGCCGATCATGCCCTTGCCGTTTTCGATAACTATCATGGTGCCGTCGTCCAGATACCCCACGCCCTGGTTTTGCTCCTTGCCTTCCTTCACCACCAGAACGGACATCTCCTCACCGGAAATGAGGGCAGGCTTGAGGGCATTGCTCAGCTCGTTTATGTTCAGCACATGCACCCCTGAAAGCTCCGAAACTCGGTTGAGATTATAGTCATTGGTCATTATCTTCCCATTTAAATTTTTGGTGAGCTTCAGAAGCTTCATGTCCACCTCATCGTCTGAAGCGTTTTCATATTCACCAACGCTGATGTCTATGCCCTCAATTTTCTGCAACTCACCAACCACGTCCAGACCGCGCCGGCCTCTTTTGCGCTTCATACCGTCGGAGGAATCGGCCACCTTTTGCAGTTCTTCCAGTATAAACTGTGGCACTATAAGCTTTCCTTCCAGAAAACCCGTCTTGTATATGTCAATTATCCTGCCGTCTATCAGAACGCTGGAGTCCAAAAGTTTCGGCGTCTGGGAGGAGTCTTCGGCCCTTAAATGCCTTTCCTGCTGGTTTAAAGCTATGCGCTCGATGATACTGCGCTCAGGGCGCTTCATGTCCATCAATATCGGCAGCTCGTGCCATCTTCTTTGAAACAACCGCGCACCCAAAAGCCCCAATGTCACATATAGCAAAATTGAAAGGGCCATTGCCAAAGGCGCGGGCAGATAGTCTCTAAAAAGCGCTGAGATGAAGTAGGATATCACCAGTCCGGCCACAAGACCTATGCCTCCGAAGACGATATCGGCCATCTGGAGCTGGTTCATGTTCTGCTCCATTATCTTCAGGCTCTTTTGCATACGCTTGTATATCCTGGGGGAAATAATATAGGAAATAAATGCAAAAATGAATATCCCCGATATAAGCAAGACCGTATGCAACCATATGGGCATTCCCTGACCGCTCGTCGCCTGCTGGTAAATATCCGACTGGCCCAAAACGGACATGAAGCTGAGACCCACTAAACCGCCAAAAAAAGCAAACAAAGTTTTTATAAATCTTTGTTTCAAAGCGTCACTCCCTTCTGACTCTAATTTCGCCAATTTAAATTATACCGCCCACATATGAACAGTTCATTAATTGACTGAGAACTTGTCTTTTACTCTCCCCTCCCCGCAAAAACTGCGTCCATGGCCTCCCTGACACTGCCTACGCCGACAACCTTTATCCCGTTTATCTTTCCGAGCTGCTTAAGATTCGCCCTGGGAATTATGCAAAGCTTAAAGCCCATGCGCGCGCATTCCGCCACGCGCCTATCCATCTGGTTCACGGCGCGCACCTCTCCCGCAAGGCCCACTTCGCCCATCACAACGGTGCCCGGGTCTATTGCCATGCCCGAAAGGGATGATGCCACCGCCGCCACAAGGGGCAGGTCCGCCGCCGGCTCGTCGATCTCTATTCCCCCGGCAACGTTGGCGTATACGTCCATATTATACAGCTTCATGTTGGCCCTCTTTTCCAACACTGCCAGCAAAAGCGCCAGCCTGCCGTTGTCAAAGCCGTAGCTCTGCCGCCTTGGAGATGGAAAGACCGTCTGGCTAACAAGGGCCTGCATGTCCACCAGAACAGGCCTGCTACCCTCCAGCGCGCAGGTGACCACCGAGCCGGACTCGCCTATGCTCCTGCCCGAAAGAAAGAATTCCGAAGGATTTTCCACCTGCTCCATGCCCTTTTCGCCCATGCGGAAAACGCCGATCTCGTTCACGGAGCCGAACCTGTTCTTGGCGGCCCGTAAAACCCTATACTCCTGCCTGCGATCCCCCTCGAAGTAGAGCACTGCATCCACCATATGCTCCAGCACCCTTGGCCCGGCAAGAGCGCCTTCTTTGGTCACATGCCCCACAAGAAAGCAGGTGCAGCCCGTACTCTTTGCCATGTGCATGATGTCCCCCGCGCACTGGCGCACCTGGGAAACGCTTCCCGGCATGGAACTGAGCCCGGGCTTATAGACGGTCTGAACGGAGTCTATCACCAAAAAGTCCGGCTTTAAGTTCTCTCTGCGGGCCAGTATCTCCTCCATGTCGGTTTCCGCCAGGACATAAAGTCTTTTGTCCGGCCCGCCGCCGTTTATGCCCAGACGCTTTGCCCGAAGCTTTATCTGCAGAGCGCTTTCCTCCGCAGAAACATACATCACATTATATTTCTTCGCCAGGTTTGCGCAGGCCTGCAGCAAGAGAGTGGACTTGCCTATGCCGGGATCGCCGCCGATTAACACCAGGCTTCCCTGAACCATGCCCCCACCCATAACCCTGTCCAGCTCGCCTATGCCGCAGAGTATCCGCTCCTGCTCATGCTCGTCTATGTCGCCGATAGAAACGGGCTGCGCTCCCACGGAGGGGCGCGCTCTCTTTTTCTCCTGCGTTTCCTGCTGCAAATGCTCCTCAAGGGAGTTCCAGGCGCCGCAGGCGGGGCATTTGCCATGCCATTTGGCGCTCTCATTTCCGCAATCGGAGCATACAAATATAACCTTCTGAGTCTTTGCCATCTTTTCTTCCCTAGTTCCTTTGAAATTCCCGTTTAATGCTCTCGCTTATCCTTCTCAGTCTAACCCGGTAACGGCGTGCCCGAGGGGTTGGGCGTCTGCCCGCCGTCCTGCCCGTCGTCGATATCAACGATGATTATTTCCTCCACCGAAGGCCGCGGAGTGGGCGTGGGCTTGGGCGTGGGCGCAGGTGGCGCCGTTTCGCCCGGCAACATAATCTCCCGGTAGACCAACTTGTCCACCGAAGTGTCGCCTGAAAGATCATACCATGCAACATACCTTCCCGCCACCACGGGCAGCATTGATTCCTCGCCGGGGGCGGTCAGCCGGGCATATGTGTTGGTCTTGTAGAAATAGACCCATATCTGCATATTTTTGGCGTATACCAGCATGTCATCACCGAAGGCATAGCTGGTAACCCCCTCTGAAACCTTGATGACATTGGAGCCGTTTCTATATTTGAAATAAAGCCCGCTGTCCGGCGCCCAGTTCTTGTCTATCCATGCCCAGGCCTCGCCGTTGGTGATGGGTTCGTGGACATACATTCCGGCGCTGAAATATTCGTATATGACCTCCTCAGCACCCAGCTCGCGTATATCGCAAACATAAATGGCGCTCTTTTCGCCCAGGGCCCTCTCCTCGGGGGGCTGGTCGGGGTCCGGCGCGGCCCAGATAATCTCCGGTCCATGGATGGAGGGCGCGCTCACACCGTATGTGTTGGCGTCGGTGAGGGTCGTCACAGGGAAGTTGTCCGCAGTGCCCAATTCGAAAAACCAGACTTCGTCTGTGCCCTGGTCGGTCTGCTCAATCCACACAAGATAATCGTCGTAAAGGCGCAGCTTGGGAAGGGCGTAGGCCGTTTCCTTGACCAGCATCACCTCCGGGTTTTCTGAAAACCTGTCGATGTAGCATATCTGGTTGCTGCCGCTTTGGTTGGTGTCTATGTAAACAAACCAGCGCTGGCTAAGAACCGTTTCGAAAATCTCGCCGTTTTTCACAGAAGCCTCGGCGATCTTTGTCTCCTCGCCGCTTTCCATGTCGTATACGAACAGATCCTTAAGGACGGGGAGCCTTGCAGTGCCAGTCCCCGCGGAATATATCATTTCTCCGTATATCATCCCGGGAAGGTTGAGGTTCTCATGGTTGGTGTTCACCCGCGTTTTTTCACCGCTGATATCCATGGCCTCCAGCTCCTGCTGGTTGGGCTTGGCAGTGGGCATGGCGTTTTGCTGGCTGCTATCGCCTTGCTGACTGCCGTGGAGACCGTCGGTCAAAGGCTGAGTGTCAAATTCCGCGGGTTGCTGAAAAAAAGAGCTCTGGGCAGTGAGTGCCTTGTTTGAAGCTGGCAGCGAGTCCCCTGTAAGAAAAATATACAGCGCAACGGCTACCACCACCAACACAGCGACGGCCAGAGCCGCATTCCTTGTTGTGTTTTCTAGGGGCTGCCCCACTGCAGCCTGGGCCGAAGCATCTGCAACATATTCGTTTGTGTTTTTATATTCATCAGATACCGGTTGTCTGCCGAATCTGACGGAAGGACGCCATCTTTTCTCCCCTGTCATCTGTACATATCCTCTTAAATCCCCAGATTATGGATGTTCCTATATTGCCTGAGACTTTGGACCAATATTCATAGCAATTATATCATATATTATAATATAATAAAAGAAACCGCACCGGCAAATTTTACCTTTTGAGCATCCGCCCATATTTATTAACGAGTCAAAGCGGGAAAAAGTTGGCGCTTTGTGTGGGCATTGATCCTTCACTGCCGGTTTTGCAGGGCTTTGCCTTTGGTCAAAATTATTGTATAATGAAGTCAATCGTCATATAGTTTAAGCAACACGGCGATATAAAGCGCTTTTGCGAAAATATCCCGCAGCTTTGGAGGGCGAATTGTCAAAAAACATTAAAAACCAAATTATGAACCTTACCGGGCGGACTATGTTCGCTCTGCACAGCATAGTAGTATTCTTTAAATCACGGATAATTATCGACCGCAGCGAGATAGGCCAGAACCGCAACAGGGTCATGGTCTTCAATATTTCCTCGAACCTGCGCGACATTCTTGTCACCGGCAACTTCCTTACCGGCCTTTTGCTCTACATGAACGCCAGTGATGGCGATATTGGCCTTGTGACCATGGGAATAACCTTTGCAAATATGTTCCAGATATTTGCGCCCCTGGCACTTTCACGCTTCAAAAACAAAAAGCGCGCCTATATAACCATGCGCATAGTCTACCTTGCTATGAAAGTTGTGCTGGTCGCCCTGATTCCACTGCTGCCATTCGCCCAGCAGAGCAATATCATGCTGCTGACTGTGGTGCTGCTGGTGGGCAATCTTATCGGCGCGCTGCATTTCCCGGCGGTTTCCACATGGCACATGCGCTTCATCGATCCCTCCATACGCGCCTCCTTCTTCTCCCGAAGGACCATGTATGTGGGCGTCATGAACGCTCTGGTGGCCCTTGGCGCCAGCCGCCTTTTGGACATTTTCACTGCCAACGGCAATGCATATGCCGGGCTTTTGATGGTCAGACTGCTGGCAGTAGCGGCAGCGGTAGTCGAAGTCATGTCACTCATAAAAATCAAGGACGAGACCGCCGAAACAGGCGACAATTCGATCAATCTGAAAAAGCTGTTTGTTCTGCCCCTGAAGGAGATGCCTTACCTTAAAACAGCGGTGCTTTGCGGGCTTTTGTGGTCATTCATCGCCAACGTTCCCGGCGCTTTTTACACGGTCTATCTCTTAAGCGACGTTCAGGTCAGCTATACCTTCATAAACGTTGTGAACCTTGTGAACATCCCAATCGTACTGCTTTTCACGCCTCTGTGGAGAAAATACATACAAAAGCATTCATGGATAAAGACCCTTTGCATCGGCATGTGCGCCTATGCGCTTCAATATCTCCTCCTGCCCTTCGTGACGGGCTCTTCCCTCTGGCTCTATCCCGTTTCGCAAATATGGGCTTATCTGATGATCGCCGGGGTGAACCTTTCCTTCACCGGCATACCATATGTGAACATTCCCAAGGATAATCAGACAGTTTATATCAGCTTCTATTCCACCGTGGCCAATGTGGGCGCGTTCCTGGGAGCCACCGCCGGCCGGCAGCTCATCAGCGCCACGGCCAGCTTGTCCCTGAACTTCTTTGGCTTTAACATGATCAACAAGCAGTATTATCTGTTCATTGTCTCCGCTGTTATGCTTATATTCGCCGGCATACTCTACTTCATACAGCGAAAAACCCTCCAGCAGGACGGCTAGGCAGGCTTTTGTAGTGGGGAAACGCTGTAGCTCCGCCCCAAGCCCCGCAAGTTTTTGAAAAACTTGACCAAAGCTTTATAAAACACAATATGGGGCTAAGAGTAAAGGGATTCTAAAGGGCCAGCCCTTTAGCGGGAGCTCGAGGGCAGAGCCCTCGAACGTACCCCCCTGCGCAACCAATATTTTCAAAGGAGAAAAGCGCGGATGCAAAACAGCCTTGATTTCTGGGCCGCACTGGATGCCCTGGCGGCGCAGTCGGAGATTATAATCGACCGCCCCAAAGGAACAGCCCATCCTCGTTTCCCCGGTTTAATCTATCCTGTTGATTACGGCTATTTAAAAAACACATCATCCATGGACGGCGGCGGCATCGACGTTTGGGCCGGCTCCGACAAAGCGGGGAAGATTTGCGGCATAATCTGCACAATCTATCTCATGAAGCGCGACAGCGAAATAAAGATACTGATGGGCTGCACCGGGAAGGAAGAACAGGCCGTACTTAAGCTCCACAACGAAACCGAATTCATGAAAGGCATTCTCATCCCACGGGCATAACAAAGAGCGGCGCACACAAGCACCGCTCCCTTTTTTCATACTGCATTATATAAAAAGTTTAGGTCAAGCCTTTTTAAAGGCTTGCCGTGTCTGTAGCTCCGCCCCAGCGTTTCCATAAATCCCACTTAATACTGCTCATACTCCTTCGGTAGCGGGGCAAACTTGGTGTATTCACCCAGCCACGCCAGCTTGACTGTGCCCAGAGGGCCGTTTCTTTGCTTGGCGATGATGATTTCGGCTATATTCTTTTCCTCGCTCTCCTTGTTGTAATATTCATCCCTGTAGATGAACATGACCACGTCGGCATCCTGCTCAATGGAGCCGCTTTCACGGATATCAGAGAGAACCGGCCTGTGGTCGGCTCTGCCCTGAGGCGTCCTGGATAGCTGCGCCGCCGCGATAACTGGCACATGCAGTTCCTGGGCCAGGCCCTTTAGCATACGAGAAATCTCGGATATCTCGCTCTGGCGGCTTTCGCTGCGCCTTCTGCTGGATGACATGAGCTGTAAATAATCGATTACAACCAGGTCAAGCCCATGCTCTATCTGCAGCCTTCTGCATCTTGATCTTATCTCCGGCACCGATATGCTGGAGGTGTCATCCAGATATATCGGTGCAGCGCTGACAGGCCCCAGCGAATCCGCCAGCTTTTCCCAGTCCTCGTCGGTTAGGTTCCCTTGCCTCACCTTTTGCATGTTCACAAACGAATATGAGCACAAAAGCCTTTGCACCAACTGTTCCTTGGGCATTTCCAGCGAGAAAACCGCCGCCTTCTTGCCCTGCTTGATGGACGCGTATTCTGCGATGTTCATCGCCAAACTGGTCTTGCCCATCGAGGGCCGCCCGCCAATCAGCACAAATTCCCCCCCATGAAGGCCTGTGGTCAGGTCGTCCAGGGCGGTGTAACCCGTGGGCACGCCCATTATCTGCCCTTTTTTAAGGTAAAGCTCCTCGATGTTATCATAGACCTTCAAGAGAGTGGGGTGGATATGCGTCAGGGCCTCCCCCGCACGCTTCATCGATATATTGAATATCAGCTTTTCGCTCAGGTTCAAAAGCTCCTGTAAGTCCTTTTCGCCACTATAGCTTTCCCTTGTGATTATCTGGGATGCTTCGATAAGCCTACGCATGGTGGACTTTTCCTCCACAATGCGCACATAAGCTGAAAGGTTCGCCGTGGTTGGCACAAAGGTTGAAAGCTCAGTCAAATACTGTATGCCGCCTATACCCTCCATGGTCCCCCGGCGGTATATCTCGTCCACCACAGTCACAAAGTCCACGGGCTTTCTGGCCATCATCAGCTCACACATCGCCCCATATATTTCCTTGTTGGCGCTGGAAAAGAAATCATCCGCCTCCAGAGTTTCCCTGACAACATACGAGGCCTGAGGGTCCAGCATCATGCAGCCCAAAACTGACCTCTCCGCCTCCAGGCTGTGAGGCATAATCTTTTGATTTTGTTCCATTTAATCACCTTTTCAATAGTCTGTCATAATGCGGCCGGGGAAAGAAAGCTTTCACCAGGATTGGCGCGCAGCTTCCCTCATATCGCTTTTAACTTAAGCGCTATCACCCAGGCTTTTATAACGATGGTAACCGAAAACCCTATAAAGCCCGGTCTGCCCAAGCCCATTCAAAAACCGTCTACCATGTCGTAACATCATATTACCACCTTTTGGCAGGATTGAAAAGAGAGTCCTTTCCCTTTCCCGCCTGATGATCCTGCGCCGCCGCGTGGGAGAAACAGCCTGCCCCGTTTGAAGGCAGGCTGTTTCGTGGGCGGGTGGGGCCCGCCTGCGGCGTTAAAACCGCTCCCTAGTTTTTAAAGCTATGTATGGGCGGGGGAACTCTGCCACCTCTATCGATGAACTTGCCGCAGCCAAAGCTGTTGACAGGCATCACCGGCGCCGAGCCCAAAAGCCCCCCGAACTGCGCCATGTCCCCTACAGCCTTGCCAATGATTGGCAAAATTCTTACTGCCGTGGTCTTGCTGTTGATCATGCCGATTGCCATCTCATCTGCGATTATGCCCGATATCGTCTCCGGCGGAGTGTCCCCCGGTATCGCCGCCATGTCTATCCCCACCGAGCAAACGCAGGTCATGGCCTCCAACTTTTCCAGAGTAAGCGCGCCTTTTTGCACCGCCTCAATCATTCCATGGTCCTCGCTCACGGGGATAAACGCTCCGCTCAGGCCCCCCACATAGCTGGAAGCCATGACGCCGCCTTTTTTGATATTGTCATTGAGCATGGCAACGGCGGCGGTTGTTCCCGGCGCGCCTGGTTGCTCAAGGCCCATCTCCTGCAAAATTTCAGCGATGCTATCCCCGATTTCAGGCGTGGGCGCCAATGAAAGGTCAATTATCCCAAAGGGCACATTCAGCCTTTTAGACGCCTCCTGAGCCACCAACTGCCCCACTCTCGTTATCTTGAAAGCCGTGCGCTTTATCACCTCG
This sequence comes from Christensenellales bacterium, assembly GCA_050309705.1. Classification (GTDB taxonomy): domain Bacteria; phylum Bacillota; class Clostridia; order Christensenellales; family UBA1750; genus JBNRMR01. The sequence continues at coordinate 18,183 of JBNRMR010000155.1, forward strand.
CACATGGTTTCGAAGTCAGCGTCCCTGGCGCTTTCAAGGGCGCGCTTCACAACGCCCGGCCCGCTAATACCCACGTTTATAACGCTGCCCCTTTCCCCAACGCCGTGAAAAGCCCCAGCCATAAAGGGGTTGTCCTCCACCGCGTTGCAAAACACCACGAACTTCGCGCAGGCAAGGCTGTCGCGGTCAGCAGTAAGCCTGGCCATCTCCAAAATTATCTCGCCCATACGCTTCACTGCGTTCATGTTTATGCCAGAGCGGGTAGAGCCAAGGTTCACACAGCCGCAGACCCTTTCAGTTTCAGCCAAGGCTCTGGGCAGGCTGTTGACCAACTTTATGTCGCTCTGAGTGCTGCCCTTGTGCACCAGCGCGGAAAATCCGCCCACAAAGTTGACCCCCGTCTCGGCGGCGGCCCTGTCAAGGCCCTTGGCAATGTTCACATAATCATCGCACTTCACCCCCGCCGCCGCTATGGCGATGGGCGTCACGGCGATGCGCTTGTTCACCACCGGTATGCCGAACTGCCTGCCGATATCATCGCCTGTTTTGACCAGCTTTTCAGCCAGCCGGGTAATCTTGTCGTAGATATTTGTGATGAACCTTTCCTCGCTGGAATCTGCACAGTCCAAAAGGCTGATACCCATTGTGATTGTGCGCACATCCAGCCGAGCCTCCTCTATCATGCTATTGGTTTCCTGAATCTCATATCTTGAAAGCATTCTTTTCACCGCTCCCTTAGCCGATCATATTCTGTGCATGGAGTTGAAGATATCCTCCCGCTGGAGCTTTATCTTAAGGCCCATGGCTTCTTCAAGCTGCGAAAGCCCCTCCACGATCTCCTCAAAGGAGTGCAAACTGCTGGAAAGATCTGTCACCATCACCATGTTAAAATAGCCCCCCACAATCGTCTGGGATATGTCCAAAATGTTTATCTGCTCATTGGCAAGGTATGTGCAAATTTTCGCTATTATCCCCACTCTGTCGTGGCCCAGCACCGTAATTATTCCCTTCATAGTCATATCCTCCAGATTGCGGGCTTAAAATCCCGTTTTTGACACGCTATAGTTTATCACAGACTTTACCTCGCGGCAATTATTTCCTCGCCATCTCCTGCAGAAAACAGGGCTATCGTTTTGCAACTTCGGCCTTTGCCGCCTCCTTCGAGGGCAAAATGCCAGTTTGTTCTTTGTAAACCTTCGCGAAATAGGAAAGGTTTCTGAAGCCGCTCCTTTCGCAGGCCTCGCCCACAGTGCAGCCCCCCGACATCAGAATCTGGCGGGCATAGCGGCAACGCAGATGGTTTACCGTCTGCACAATTGTTCTTCCGGTAACTTCCTTGAACGTCCTGCAAAGATAATATTTGCTGAAGCCTGCGTTTTTGCAGACATCCTCCACAGACATGGGCTGGCGGTAATTCAAAAAGATGTAGGAAAGCGCTGAGCGAACCATCTCCAGCCTGCCGCTGTTCCCGCCCATTTGCTCAGATCTGTGGGAAGATGTCCTGAATAGCTCAGAAAAGAGTGACAGTATTTCAGCGCGAATAGCAATCCTGTAATAAGGCGGCTTCTTTCGGGACTCCAAGCGTATGCGTCCGAAGCTATCGCTGATTGTCTTCGAGCTTTTAACCAAAACTTTAAGCCTGAATTCGTCCAGGGGAAAGCCTGCCTCCTTCAAGAAGCGCCAGTCAACAATAAGGCAGTCATACAGCGCGAGCCCCCCGTCAGCGCGTATGGTGTGTATGGCGCCCGAGTTCACCACCAGCAACTCCCCATGCTCCGCCGCTGTTGAAACCGAATCGCAGGTAACCACGATTCGTCCTCTGCGCACATGCAAAAGCTCTATGTTTTCATGCCAGTGGGTGAATACATCCTCGTTTTCCCGCAAAAGATCAACGCGGCATATGAATGGAAAGTCCGGATCGGAGTAGATATGCTGTTCATAATCTCCTACTGGCATATAAGCACCTCTTAAATAGCAATATTGTGTTAATTAACGGCAATATGATGCCTTTACTTTCAGCATGTATATTCTATAATATATATAGACTTATAGCAACAACACCTTCACACTCAAAAGGAGGCTCTTATGTATTCTTTTCCAATTGGCGTCATGCTGGATTCATTTCGCACCGACACCGCTTCTGCACTGGAAAAGGCCGTAGAAACGGGCGCCACGGGCATACAGGTTTACACCTCTCGGGGCGAAATGTCCGCAGAGAAGCTCACCCCCGAAAAGCGCCGTGAGTTTTTAAGGGCCGTTCGTTCAAGCGGGCTTGAAATTTCCGCTCTTTGCGGCGACTTGGGCTTCGGCTTTGGCAACAAGGAAAGAAACCCTAAGCTGATCGAACGCTCCAAGCGCATATTGGAGCTGGCCAAGGACCTTGAAACCAATGTGGTCACAACCCACATAGGCGTCGTGCCTGCAGACCCCGGCCACGATCGGTACAAGATCATGCAGGATGCCTGCTTCGAACTTTGCCGCTTCGCCGACGGGCTTGGCGCACATTTCGCCGTGGAGACCGGGCCTGAAACCGCCGTCGTCCTTAAGGGCTTTTTGGATTCCCTGGGTTCTAAGGGCGTGGCCGTCAACTATGATCCGGCGAATTTCGTGATGGTCACCGGAGACGATCCCGTGCAGGGGGTTTACACCCTAAGGGATTACATCGTCCACACCCATGCCAAGGATGGCCGGCGCCTGCGCGAGTGCGACCCGGAGGTTGTCTACGGACTGATTGAAGACGCTGTGCGCGATGGGCGCGAATTCGAAGAGCTGCCCTTGGGCCAGGGCGATGTGGACTTTCCCCGCTACATCCATGCCCTTCATGATATCGGCTACCGGGGCTATCTTACCGTTGAAAGGGAAACTGGCGAAAATCCCTTTAAAGACATACTTCACGCGGTCAACTTCTTAAAAGGGCTTACCGGCATAAAATAAGCTTCGGCTTAACATGAGGAGAAATATCATGGATAAAATTAAAGTGGCGGTCATAGGCGTGGGTGGAATTTCAAGGGTACACATACAGTCCTACAGAAAAAGCCCCCGTGCAGAGCTTTACGCCCTGTGCGACATCAACCGCGAGCGCCTTGAAAAGGCAGGCAAAGCCTACGGTATAAGCCGCCTTTACACCGATGCCCAGGAGATGCTGGCCGATCTGCCGGAGCTTGACGCAGTGAGCGTCTGCACATGGAACAGCGCCCACGCCCCCTGCGCCATAGCGGCTTTGAAGGCGGGCAAGCATGTGCTTTGTGAAAAACCCATGGCCCTTTCCGCCCTGGAAGCAAAGCGGATGCAAGAGGCCGCCCTTGAAAGCGGCAAGCTTTTGATGATAGGCTTTGTCCGCAGGTTTGGAAACGACGCCCAGATACTAAAGCGCTTCATCGAAAAGGGCGACTTCGGCCAGCTTTATTACGCCAAGGCCACATACCTTCGGCGCAACGGCAACCCCGGCGGCTGGTTTAGCGACAGCTCTCGTTCCGGCGGGGGCCCGCTGATAGATCTGGGGGTTCACGTCATCGATATGGTGCGTTTCCTGATGGGCAACCCGCGTCCCGTTTCGGTTTATGGCGCAACCTTCTCAAAGCTTGGAGATCGCGCCAACATCCTGAGCGAAAAGGGCTATGTCGCATCCGACAAACCCGACAGCGACATCTGCGATGTGGAGGACCTTGCCTGCGCCATGATACGCTTCGATAACGGCGCTGTGCTCTCCGTCGAGACCAGTTTCAGCCTGAACATAAAGCAAAGCGAGAGAACGATAGAGCTTTTCGGAACCAAGGCCGGCGCAAAACTCGACCCAGAGCTGGAGATATTCAGCGAGTGGAATGATTACATGACCAATGTGCAGTTGGACGCGCCAACAGCCCTTTCCTTTGATGGCCTTTTTGAAAGGCAAATCGAACATTTCCTTAGCTGCATAGCGGATGGAGCGACCTGCTGCTCACCGGCGGAGGATGGCGTGACACTAATGGAGATTCTGGATGCAGTTTATGAATCGGCCCGTACCGGCCATGAGGTTTTGCTACAAAAAGGAGAGGCATGATGAAAATTTCAGTCAACTCATACAGCTTCAAATCTTTACTGAAAACTGAAAGTATGGCTCTGACCCAATGCGTGGACAGTGCAAAGGAGTTGGGATTTGACGCCATCGATTTCACGGAACTTGCCCCCCAAGAAGGCATGACGCCCTTGGAGCTTGCCAAAGCATTGCGCAGGCGGGCTGAAGATGTGGGCATTGAGATACTTAACTACACCGTCGGTGCGGACTTTCTCACCGGCAGCGGCGGGGATATCGGCAAAGAAATCGAACGGGTGAAAGGGCAGGTGGATATCGCTGCAGAGCTTGGCGTGAATTTGATGCGCCACGACGCCTCCTCCGGCTTTCCGGCCTCTGAGAGCGCCTACAAGTCCTTTGACGATGCCCTTCCCCGGCTTGCGCAAGGCTGTTTTCAGGTGAGCGAATACGCTGCAACTCTGGGCATAAAAACTATGGTTGAAAACCACGGCTTTTTTTGCCAGGACAGCCATCGCGTTCAAAGGCTAATATCCAAAACGGCCCACACGAACTTTGGCTGGTTGGTGGATATAGGTAACTTCCTTTGCGCCGACGAGGATCCGGTTAAGGCTGTGGCCATAGCAGCCGCTCACGCCTTCTACGTCCACGCCAAGGATTTCCATGTCAAAAGCGGCATGTTGCCAAGCCCTGGCCAAGGCTTTTTCCGCTCCCGGAGTGGGAATTATCTGCGCGGGTCAATAATCGGCCATGGAAATGTGCCTGTGCTTCAATGCCTTTCCATACTCTTCAAGGCCGGATACTCAGGCCCGGTTTCAGTTGAGTTTGAGGGCATTGAAAACCCGATGGTTGGCCTTAAAATCGGCGTTGAAAACCTGCGCCGGTATATTTCGCTGGCACAGGAATAGTATAAACAAAGCAGCAACATAAATATAGAATGGGGATGCATTAACTTGAACTATATATCCGCCTCCAGCTACAAAGACATGAGTCAGAAGGCTGCTGATATCATCGCCGAGCAGTTGGGGCAAAAGCCGAATTCCATCCTTGGGCTTGCCACCGGGTCCACACCCATTGGAACCTATGGCAATCTCCTTCAAATGAAAAAGCGTGGAGAGATTGATCTTAGCTGCGTCACCACCTTCAACCTTGACGAATATTGCGGCCTATCTGCAGATGATGAGCAAAGCTTCCGCTATTTCATGAACCGCCATTTCTTTTGTGAAGCGGGGCTTGACCCTTCACAAATCCATATCCCCGACGGCATGGCTGCGGATCTTCAGGCGGAGTGCAGGCGCTACGACAGCCTGATTGAAGGCAGCGGCGGAATTGATCTGCAGCTTCTGGGCATTGGACATAACGGCCATATTGGCTTTAACGAGCCCTGCCCCTGCGATGCCGCTGAAAAGAGAACACATATCGTAAGGCTCAGCGAATCCACGATAGAAGCCAACGCCCGCTTCTTTCCTTCTGAAGATCAGGTGCCGCAATGCGCCATCACAATGGGAATCGGCGACATAATGTCCGCCAAGCGCATACTGCTGCTGGCCTGCGGTAGGGATAAAAGCGAAATCCTTGAGCGCGCCCTTTCCGGGCCGATAACGCCAAAAGTGCCGGCGTCCATTCTTCAGCTCCACAGCGACCTCACCGTCATATTCTGCCCTTTTTAATCAGAGCCCAAAAGCACCGGTAAAGGGAGGGTATACCCTCCCTTTCCATGCAGCGCTCGGTTGCAAGAATTTAGCCGTCAATGGCTCAAAAGCGCCGAGCCCGCCCGGCTGGGCCGTGACCGTTTTTGTTACAGACCAGCCAGCGGCGGCGAACATTTCGCCCAGATTATTCTCCAATTTCCAAACAATCAAAAACAATAAAAAAACTGCGGACAAGACGCCCGCAGCCTGAATAAATCCTTGCCTTTCAGCGAAGAAAATTATATTGTTGGACTTAGACGCACCTGAAAAAGATGCCCAGCCCTCCCATGTGCTTTGTGTATCGGCGCTTTGCTTGTTCACATTATATCAACTAATCAAAGCTACTCATCTGCTTTTTGATAATCCTTATAAAAACAAGGCGCCGGCTGAGAATTTCAGCTGCCAACGCCTCGTTTTTTGCTTTTATATCGGCCCTAGACTTGCATTTTACAAGTCTATAGCTTCATGCGCCTTACTTCTGGCCTACATCATGCTTTGAACCCACGGCTGCCTGGGCCGCCGCCAGCCTTGCTATCGGCACCCTGAAGGGCGAGCAGGAGACATAGTCCAAGCCAAGCTTGTGGCAAAATGCTACGGAGGAGGGATCGCCGCCGTGCTCTCCGCAGATGCCCAGCTTGATGCCCGGCCTTGCCTTGCGGCCCTTTTCCACGGCGATTTCCATCAGCGCGCCAACGCCCTCTGTGTCCAGCCTGGCGAAGGGATCGCTTTCGAATATCTTGCTCTCGTAGTAATCATCCAGGAACTTGCCAGCGTCGTCTCTTGAGAAGGCGTAGGCGGTCTGGGTCAGGTCATTGGTGCCAAATGAGAAGAATTCAGCGTGCTGGGCAATGGCGTCAGCGGTCACGACCGCTCTGGGCACCTCTATCATGGTTCCCACCATATAATCGAACTGAACGCCCGCTTCCTCCATGCACTTTTTCGCCGTTTCGTCCACGATTTCCTTGACGAAAGCCAGCTCCTTATCGATGCTGACAAGGGGTATCATTATCTCGGGGATGATTTCATAGCCGCATTCCTTGCGCACGGCGATGGCCGCTTCGATGACGGCTCTTGTCTGCATCTCAGCGATGACGGGGTACGAAACCGCCAGGCGGCAGCCCCTGTGGCCCAGCATGGGGTTCATCTCGTGCAGAGCGGTGATCTTCGCCTTAACGCTTTCTACGCTCATGCCCAGCTCATTTGCGATGCCCTTTATTTCATCCGCGGCGTCCAGGGCAGGCAGGAACTCATGCAGCGGCGGATCCAGGAAGCGGATGGTCACCGGCAGGCCCTTCATGGCCTTGAATATGCCGATGAAGTCCTCCCTTTGCATTGGCAGAAGCTTGCCAAGGGCATTTCTGCGCTGGTCATCTGTGGAGGACAGTATCATCTCACGCATGGCGCGGATTCTGTCGCTTTCAAAGAACATATGCTCCGTGCGGCAAAGACCGATTCCCTCCGCGCCGAACTTCAGCGCCTGCTCCGCATGCTCGGGAGCGTCCGCATTTGCGCGCACTTTCAAAGAGCGAATCTCGTCGGCCCAAGTCATCAGCGTGTTGAAGTAGCCGCTAATTTCAGCGTCGATGGTGTCTATCTTTCCGTCGTATATGTTTCCGGAAGCGCCGTCGATTGAGAAGAAGTCTCCTTCCTTATATTCGGTGTCGCCTATGCAAAGAACGCCATTTGCCTCGTCTATCTTAAGGGCCGCGCAGCCGACGACGGCGCACTTGCCCATGCCCCTTGCTACAACCGCTGCGTGGGAGGTCATGCCACCGCGGGCGGTGAGAATGCCGATTGAGTTGTTCATGCCCTCGATGTCCTCTGGGCTTGTCTCCACTCTGACCAAAAGTGCGTCCTGGCCCCCGTTAAAGGCTTTGGTGACAGCCTCAGCGGTGAAGTATATCTGTCCGCAGGCAGCGCCGGGAGATGCGGGAAGGCCGGCCGCCACGGGCTTTGCCTTTTTAAGGGCGGCAGGGTCAAACTGGGGGTGCAAAAGTGCGTCAAGCTGTTTTGGGTCAACGTTCAAAACGGCCTGCTCTTTTGAGATCATGCCCTCTTCCACCAGGTCCACGGCTATCTTGAGAGCCGCAGCGGCGGTTCTCTTGCCGCTTCTGGTCTGGAGCATGTAGAGCTTGCTCCGCTCGATTGTAAACTCCATGTCCTGCATGTCCCTATAGTGCTTTTCAAGAATATCGGCAGTTTCAGCGAACTGCTTGTAAACTTCGGGCATGTCCTCGGCCAGCTTACTGATTTGGCTGGGCGTGCGGATGCCTGCGACGACGTCTTCGCCCTGGGCGTTGATCAGGTATTCACCGTAAAGCGCCCTCTCACCTGTGGCTGGGTTCCTGGTGAACGCAACGCCCGTGCCGGAGTCATTGCCCATGTTTCCAAAGACCATCGACTGGACGTTGACAGCGGTGCCCCAATCGCTTGGGATGTCGTTCATGCGGCGGTAATAGATGGCCCTGGGGTTGTCCCATGAGCGGAAAACGGACTTGATGGCCTCATAGAGCTGCACTCTGGGGTCCTGTGGGAATTCCTCTCCCTTTTCGTTAAAATAAAGCTCCTTGTATTTCGCCACGACCTCCTTGAGGTTATCGGCAGAAAGATCGCCATCGTTTTCGATTGAATGCTCTTCCTTGACACCTTCCAATATGTTCTCAAACTTGGAAAGTTCAATTTCCATCACCACGTCGGAGAAGGTCTGCATCAGCCTTCTGTATGAATCGTAGGCAAAGCGCTCGTTTCCTGTGAGCCTTGCAAGACCCTCCACGGAAACGTCGTTAAGACCAAGGTTCAGTATGGTGTCCATCATCCCTGGCATGGACGCTCTCGCACCGGAGCGAACCGAAACAAGGAAGGGGTTATCGCTATCGCCAAGCTTCTTGCCGCAAATTTCCTCTGTCTTGGCAAGGGCTTCGTCAATCTGCGCCCGAATATCCTCGCCGATCGTCTTTCCGTCTTCATAAAACCTTGTGCAGGCCTCAGTGGTGACGGTAAATCCCTCCGGCACAGGCAGCCCTAGGCTGGTCATCCCGGCAAGGTTTGCTCCTTTGCCGCCCAAAAGGTTTTTGTCGCCGGCCGCGCCTTCGCTGAACAGGTAAACGTACTTTTTCATTGCTAACCTCCAGATAAAAATCCTATTTATTATGCTTTCATGAAATATTTTCGCCGTAAAATGTGTGGGGAGGGGAACTTCAAAAATGCAGGAAGATTTCATTTTACTGCTTTTTCCCTGCAAAATCTCCCTTACGCCGGCTTATTTTACTCCATAATGGCAGAAATTTCAAGGGCTGCGTGGTATATTTTGTGTAAAGATATTATAGTTTATACCAATATATAGCGATTTATTGATAAAAGTTTCACTTTCCCCTCCCATTCTTTTGTAAATGAAAGATGCAGGGCAATTTTCTTTGCAGCACTGCCGCCTTGAAATTGCAAAATGCGCCATTAAAAGCATGCCTCCTCGTAAAAAAATTGTCGGTGAGCAGCATTTTATCAAGACATCTTCAGCCAGCATATTGCCTTGGCTTGGCTGTTTTAAAGATAATTGAGGGATGATAATTGCGGGGTGATTAGTGGTTCAGCATGGAGCCGCATGCCCACAAACATGATATAATAAGTTTAGCAATTTGCGAAGGAAATAGCGGGCTCTTGGGCCCGGAGGAAAGGCCGCTCACAAACATGATGTAATGAGTTTAGCAATTTGCGAAGGAAATAGCGGGCTCTTGGGCCCGAAGGAAAGGCCGCTCACAAACATGATGTAATACAGGCATATTATGATATCGGGAGGAAAAACTATGAAGGTACTTGCGCTGAATGGCAGCCCTAAAGAACATGGCAACACTTTTATGGCATTAAAGGCCGCGTCAGAGGAGATCGAAAACGAGGGCATAGAGGTTGAAATAATCAATATTGGATCAAGAGATATCTCAGGCTGCAAGGCTTGCGGAGGCTGCGAGGACGGCGTTTGCGTCTACGGCGATGACTGGTTTCATGAGATGACCCGCAAAATCGTCGAAGCCGACGGCCTGATTCTGGGCAGCCCAGTCTATTACGCCTCCATCAACGGAACGATGAAATCCTTCTTGGACAGAACCTTTTATCAAAGAGGCATGAAGGCGAAGATGCGCCACAAAATCGGCGCAAGCGTGGCCATTTGCCGGAGGGCCGGCAGTGTCGCCACCTTTGACCATCTTAACCACTACTTGCTTATCAGCGAAATGATCGCCGTGGGTTCCAGCTATTGGAACATGGGCATTGCCGGCCCTCCCGATAGTCTTTCTAAGGACGAGGAAGGCATAAGAACCATGCGCTGTCTTGGCAGGAACATAGCCTGGCTGCTGAAGATGAAGGAATATTCAAAGGGCGCCATACGCGAACCTTAAGGCGACGGGGGTACGGCGCGGGGCTTCGCAAGCCGCTGAAAATGCTTGACCCAAACTTTTTATCATTGCAAATAAATGGTCAAGGGAGCATTCCTTTGGCGCAGACCCTGCGCATCAACACGCGCGAACAAAAAATTGTTAAAATTACCGCTAATAAAAAAGCTATGCCTGCGCAAAATACCGATGAAAACAAGTGGTCGGGTGAGAACGGAACATGAAGCGAATTGATCAAATATGCGGCCTTGCAGTAATTGATGTGGACAGCGGCGCCAAAATCGGCGATGTCACCCAAGTTGTGTTAAGCGCTGAAAACAGAAAGGTTGCGGGCATCGACATATCCCCCCGCGGATTCATAAGCGCTCAGCGCTTCATTGAATTTGAGGATATTGAGATTTTCGGCGACGTTTCGATTCTTATCAGGCGCAGCGAAACCTCGGGCCCAGGCGCTCAAAGCGGCCGTCTTACGGGCGGCTTGAACGTTGGAAATGAAAAGAATGAACACAGCGATAAAACCATAAAAAGCCTGAAAAGTCATAAACGGCCCAAGAAACGTTTGGAAATAGGTCAAAAGGTATATCTGACCGACGGGTCTGACATAGGGTGGTTTACAAACGCTTTGATTAACGAATCAAGCGGCGATATTCATTCATTGGAGGTTTCAGAGGGCTATATCGATGATTTGGCCAGAGGCAGACGCTGGATAAACGAGTTTTCATGCGGAAAACGAGGCATAACTGCCTTGTTTAACGGGCGCAGTTAACACATTCTGTCTGCGCCCTTCCGCCTAATCGGAAGGACAACGGGAATAATTGGCAAAGGTGGTAAGTTTATGAGACATTCAGGCGGAAAGATATCGGCGTTCGTCGCGGGGGCCACAGTGGGCCTTATAGCCGCGGAGGCAATCATGTATGCGACCTGCCCCCCCTACAAGCGAATGCTCCACAAAAAAGGGATGCGCGCCATGAGGGTGGCCAGACATTTTGGCGAAAGGCTGTTCTAGTAAGGCCCTTCGCCCGCCATCATGACAACAAAAGAAGCAAGGCAGGGAACCGGAAACATAGGACGCATGGCATGGAAGGCGCTTGCATTTCTTTTTGCGCTGACCATGCTTTTTCTTGCGCGAAACGCCATTGGGGATGTATTCATGATAGTCCTTCCTGCGGCGGTCATCGCTTTTCTTCTGCTACCCCTGCAAAAAATTTATGAAAAAAAGCTGAACCCCGCACTGTCGGCTGCGCTTTGCATACTCTCGCTGCTGGTGCCTTTGGGGCTTTTGGTGTGGGCATCAGTGCCCAGCATAATCTCCCAGGCGGACCTTTACTCCAGGCGCCTGCCGGAGCTTTTTGATTATGCCACAGGAATTATCGACCGCCTCGCCCAAAGGCTGAGCGAGATGAATCTGCCGGTTGGTAATCTTGAAAGCGCCGGAGAGGACATGCTGGCAAAGATGACCGAGAGCGCACAAAATTTCGTCAACGGCATATTCGCTTCCATTTCGAGCGCAGGAAAATATTTCCTTTCTCCAATAATCGCCTTTTACATGCTGAAGGACAGGGAAAAACTGGCCGACTTCGCCAAGAGGATGATCCCTTCGCGAAACAGAAGCGCAATTGTCAAATTCTTTATAGATGTGGGCAAGTTCCTGCTGGACTACATAAAAAAGCAGATGATGATCTCCCTTATAACTGCGGCCCTCACCTCCATCGGTCTTGCCATTGCCGGGGTGGACGCCTTCCTGTTCTTGGGTCTGTTAATGGGTCTTTTTAACCTAATCCCCTATTTCGGGCCGCTGCTGGGCGCCATCCCGATTGCGCTTTTTTCCGTTATGCAGGGGACTTCAAAGCTCCTTTGGGCCATGGTGGTGGTCTTTGCAGTCCAGCAGATAGAGTCGGTGCTCATAACCCCCAGGATGCTCTCCGGCGTTTCCGGCTTCCACCCTGCGATAGTCATTTTGCTGATGCTTTTGGGCGGCGGGCTTTTGGGCCTTTGGGGCATGCTTTTGGCCGTACCTGTTGCGTCAATATTAAAATCTGCCTACGTTTCTTTTACGAACGCTAAATTATACCGTAAAAATGTTTGAAATCTTGAAACATTTACTGTATAATATACGTAATGTATATAGTTGGAAACGGAAGGGAGCAATCAATATGGCACGCAGCTTTGACGAAACAATGCGCTTTAAGCTTGAAAGTCAGCCGACGCAGACAGCGCGCGACATACTTATAATGGTCTACAACGCTCTTTTGGAGAAGGGCTATGACCCCATCAACCAGATAGTAGGCTACATAATTTCCGGCGACCCAACATATATCACCAGCCATAATAACGCCCGCTACCTGATCAGACGCATGGAAAGAGACGAGCTTTTGGAAGAGCTGGTTCGCTTCTATGTGACGAACCAGCCGAGATAGCGCTGCGAACATGACAAGAATAATCGCTTTGGACGTGGGGCATAGGCGCATTGGCGTGGCCGCGTCAGACCCCCTTGGCATCACCGCACAGCCGGTTGAAACCTACAGGCGCAAAGGCCTGCAGGCGGACATCGCCCATTTTGCAGAGCTTTTCAGGGAACGAGAGGCGGGGCTTATAGTCTGCGGTCTTCCCTTAAACATGAACGGCACCCAGGGCCCCCAGGCTGAGGAGACCCGCGAGTTTGCCCAAGTCCTTCATGAGGCCTGCGGTCTGCCCATTGAGTTTGTGGACGAGCGGCTCACCTCCGCCATGGCGCAGCGAAATCTTATCGAGAGTGGGATGCGCCGGGAAAAGCGCAAGGACGTGATCGATCAACTGGCAGCGGTTCACATCCTTCAGACCTACCTTGACAAGGCCCGCACAGCCAAACAAGGCTAATGATTCAAACAACAGCGGAAAGATAAAACAACGAAAAATAGAATGAAAGCGGGAACAGAATATGGCTGAAAGATTTAACGCGGACGATAATTATATCGAGCTTCTGGACGAAAACGACCAAAGCGTGATGTTCGAGTTCATCCATGCCCTCAGCTACCAGGATGTGGACTATGTGGTTCTTGCCCCCGTCGAGGACGACCCGGAAGAAGAGGAAACCGGCGTGGTCATATTGCGCGCGGTCATCGGTGAAGAGGAAGACTTTTACGAAGCCGTGGACGACGAGGAGCTTTTGAGCAAACTCTTTGAAATGTTCGTTGCGCAGATGCAGGAAATTGAGGATTTTGAAGCCGAATAGCCATAAACTTAATAAAAAATGAACAGATTAGCATAAAGCCCTTGCGCAAAACCTTCAAAACGCAAAAAAGGGCTTTTCTTTCGTCCGTTTTTCTGCTATTATTTAAGGTAGGTTTACGGCTGCAAATTCAGCTTATAAATGAACATTTATCTACAATGCCAAGGGAGGATATACATGAAGGACTATAGAAC
>JBNRMR010000156.1:0-6784 GCA_050309705.1 Christensenellales bacterium
GGCTTGCGGCGCTGCCTGTGCTGGAGAGCAGCATCGTCGGCGCGGCGGCAAAGCCATTCATGGAGCCATGGAGTATGGCGGCTGGAATAGCGCTCTTTGTTTTAAAGGTGACGAGGGAAAATATGCCGGAGAGAAATATGCAAAAAGCGATCATCGCCAGAATGCCGCCCCAGGGGAAAAAGGCGTAATCAAGGCCGTAATTATGGCCCATGGCGATCATGGGCGCATGCCAAAGCCCCCATATTGCGCCGCTGATGACAGCCGCCTTTGCAGGCGAATTGTTTTGCTCAAGCTTCACCAGCAGATAACCCCGCCAGCCTAGCTCCTCACCTAGGGCAGGGATAAGGTTAAGAACCGGTGCCAGCAAGACCGCCTGGGCGATTTGCAGCCAGAGCACAGCGCTCATGCGTGAGGCGTCAAGGCCGTATGCTTGGGCAAATGCCTGCATGGAAGGGTCAAAATGGGCAGGGAAAAGCAGGAAGTAAAGTGAAGCGCCCAATGATATCAGCAGGGGCATCAGCAGCCAGCAAAGAGCATAGCTCCCGGCATTTCCTTTGAAACGTGGTTTCAGATGCATGTTCCCAAAGCCCTCTTTTGTTATGAGCCTCGTCAAAATGGAGGCAATGGCGGGACAGAGCATGCAGGCTGCCAAAGCAATCGCCGCAAAGGGATTATACAGCCCGCCGTTTATGTATAATACAAGGCAAATGCCCCATGTGAGGGCGAAGGCTATAAGCAGGAATATGCCGGTTCTTTTCATGCCTCTCCATCCTTTCAGCATAAAAAAGGGGAAGATTTTCATTCCCCTTTATTTTTAGTATATTGTTATTATGCCGGTAATGCTCTTTCCCGGCTCAAGGGCGATGCTCTCGCCGCATGAAAGCCGAACATGGCGCTTTCTGTCCGCAGATTCAATCGTCCACTCCGCTTTGCGCGTTGAGCTGTTCACGGCCTCGAAGCGGAACTCAGCGGGAGATAGCATGTGGCAGCGGAAGGAAATGCCGTCGGGCAGCGTCAGACTGTCGGCGGTCTTGTGGCGCAGCAAAGTGGCAGGGATGTTGCCTCTGGTGCCCCATTCCACATCGCCCAAAATGGGCTGATAGAGCATCTCCATCAGAAACTTGGTGCCCTGGCGCTTGCTGTTCCATGCGCACTGGTGGAAGTCGTCGACGTGCTCGGCGTTGGCCCAAAGCCGCAGCGCCATTTGGTATGCTCTGGCCAGCCAATTGGAATTGCCGTCGAAATAGTGGGCGGCCACAAGCACATTGGCCATCATCTGGTCATATATGTTGTTCTCCTCGTCGATTGAGTTCGCCCAGCTCATGATGATTTCCTTGTATTTTTCGCTGCCCGTCATCATGTGATGGCGCAGGGCAAGCCTGGCGATATATGTGCAGTCGCAAACCTCTTTTTCAGGGAAGCCTTTGCTGCCGACTGTTATCCATTTACCCTCTTTGTTCATCAAGGCGGGGCGGCCGTTTTCGCCATTTTCAGCAAACTGGCTGATCATCAGCTCGGCGGCCTTGAGATATCGCTCGCTTCCGGTGATGCAATAGGAGTCCATCAGCCCGCCGGCGATGTCGTACATCGTGTTGTCGCTGGCAAGGCTGTAGAAAATTTCGTAGACGCCGCCTTCCTCAAGGTTTTTGCCTGCTTTGCTGCGCTCAAGAATCTGCGCCGATTCCGGCAAAATGGAGCAGGCGATGACTTCGCCATTTTCAGCCAGCATTTCGATATGATCGCACCAACGGCTGCAGTAATCGTTGATGAGAGCCAGATATTTTTCCTCGCCGGTGATGTGAAAGGCGCAGATGGCACAGTCAATGAAGCGAAAGTGGTTGCCCTCCTGATAGTCATATGGAGGATATGCCCGCACGGCCCTTGTGCCCAGCCAGTTTGAAACGAAAGAGCGCTTTTTCCAGTCGTACCAGTGGGGGACGCTATCCTCCCAGTTACCTATGTGGTGGGCAACATCCACGACGTTTTCTGCCGCCAATCCGCCGCCCGGGAAGCCCAGGTAATAAAGGGGCTGCTGAAAATAGATGAAGGTTTCAATCTCGTGGTGAACCTCGTCGCAGTCCACATAGCCGTGAAACAGGTTTTTGTCAGTCCATTCACGCCGGGCCTTCAAAAGATTTTCCATGTAACCAATGGTGTTTTCATTCCTTCGCACGAACATGTGAGGGATGGCGATGCGAAACTGGCCGCCTGCCTCGTGAGTGTGTATGTTTGCACCGATGTCCTTTGTGGTTTCAACTGCCAGGTATTCGTCAATGATATCCAAAAAGGCAATTTGCAGCTTCGCCCAGTCGCCTGCGCATTCCTGAAGTATTTTCTCGCACCGGCTTTTGTGGGGTTCATGTGCTTTGCTCAGATATAGGTCAGTGAACTTTGCCATGGCTGAATTCCTTTCACATATCAAATTATGGGATTTATAATGAACTCATTTATCATGTTTGTGGGCGGCACTTACTTCGAGCCCAGGAGCCCGCAATTTCCTTCGTAAATGGCTAAACTCATTTATCATGTTTGTGGGCGGCCTTTCCTTCGAGCCCAAGAGCCCAGGAGCCCGCTATTTACTTCGTAAATGGGTAAACATATTATATCATAGCGAGGGTCATTTGCAAGCAGAGCGCTATGGAACGGCCGGGCCTTTTTTGGTATAATGCATAAAGAAGTGCGTTTTTCGGAAATAAAATTGAAGGACATCGGAGGAATGTATGGAGCTTTTATATCATCAAGATGCTTATATGCGGGAGTTTGACGCAGTCGTGACCGGCGCTTTCCAAAGGGAGGAGGGCTTTGCCGTCACCCTTTCAAGCACCGCTTTTTATTACACATCCGGTGGTCAACCCCATGACACAGGCACCTTGGGCGGCGCAAATGTGCTGGACGTTTTCAAGGAGGGGGACAAAATCCTGCACATTTTGGACAGACCGCTGGAAGAAGGCGCTGCTGTTCATGGGAAGATCGCCTGGGAGCGGAGATTTGACCACATGTGCCAGCACGCGGGTGAACACATGATCGCCTGGGCGATTCGCGAGAAGCTGGGCGGAACAACAATCGGTCTGCACATTGGGGCGCAGGTTTCCACAATAGACGTGGACATGCACGCAAGACCCCTGAAGCTTTCTCAGGAGGAGATTGCCGAACTGGAACAAATGGTGATGGAAAAGATACTGTTGAACCTGCCGATAGTCTGCTGGTTTCCCTCCGCTCAGGAGTTGGAGGAGCTGCCCTTGCGAAAAAAGCCCACAGTTAGCGAAAATGTGCGAGTGGTGGGCATCGGTGGGTTTGAATACGTCGCCTGTGGCGGCACACATCCCCGCTCGACGGGCGAGATTGGGCTGGTGAAGATTGTGGACGCAAGGCCTAACAGGGGGAAGCTGCGGGTGTCGTTTCTCTGCGGGATGAGGGCTTACAGGGCTTTTCAGCTTCTGCAAAAACAGGCTGACGAAGCCTGCGCTCTTTTAAGCGCAAGCTGGGACAATCTTTCCGACAATGTTTCGCAGGCCCTGGAAAGGCAAAGGCGGGCCGAGCATGAGTTTTCCGCCTTGCAGGTTAAAGCGCTCCTTTCAAGGGAGGAGGAGCTGATTTCAAAGGCGAGGCTTTGCGCCGAAGGCAGGGTGGTTTTCGCCACCTTTGACATGGCTGGAGAGGAGGCCCTAAGAGCCCTTGCTTCGAAGCTGATGGAGCAAAGCGATGTGGCAGCGCTGCTGTTTTCAGTGGAAGAGGAGAGGGTGAGCGCAGTTTTAGCCCGAGGGAAGGATGTGCCTGTACACATGGGCAATATATTGCGGGAAGCATTTTCTTTTCATGGGGGCAAGGGAGGCGGAAAGCCCGATTTTGCCATGGGCAGCCTGCCTGCGGATGCCAATATGAACGCTGTCAGGAGCGCACTTATGGCTGAATTTTCCTGATGGTGATCTCGTTGCTGATGCTGGAGGGAATTTTCAAGCCATCATCAGCTCCAAAGGGGATGATGGGGGTGCTTGCAGCGCTCACTATGAAGGCTTTGCCGCTGGCCAATATCCTTGATGAGGAAATACTCCCGCCGCTGTCCAGAAGAAGGCTCGACATGCGGCCCCTGTCGTCAATCTTTATATCGACAGTCTTGCCCAGATAATCGCCTGAAGGGGTGTAGACCTCTGCGTCTATTCCCGTGGGACAGCCGCAAAGATCAATCGGCACATCGCCATGGACATGCATGGGCGAGATATGCTCGGCGGAGCTTATCATCACTGCGCGGGGGCTTATGCCGGTTATGGCGCCGAAGGGCAAAAAGGCGGCGTTTTCATACCAGACATTGGGTCTTGCCAGCAGACAAAGAAGCTGGGGGCGGTTTCGCATAAGAAGCCAGCCTACAGTCCTGCTGACGGTGGCGCCAGAGCTTATATCGATTATAGGCAAGTCCAACATTTTGGTTAATAACATTTGACACACTCCTTTGGGCTGCTGCTATAATTAAAAAAGGATAAGCCTGCGCCCTGTGAAAAGGTATGTGCTCCGGCGGGGATTTATGCTGGCGCTATCTGAAAAAAAGCGCAGAAGCGGGTGATGGCAACCTGCAAGAAAAGCCCGAAGCCTCTTTCAAACAATATTGACTGAGGTCCAAAGGCGCAAACCCGCCAAGATTTTCAGGTATCGCAGGGCGCATTGACTGTCTTAAAAACCCTTCAATCTTAGGCTTTTTTATGTTATACTTAGTCTGGCTATTGCAAGGAAAATTGTGGTGCTTGGGCCTGTGATTAAAGGCTGCTTACAAGAATTCTATAATAAATAAGAAAACGTTGGAAAGAACAGTTACCTAAATGAGCAAAGGAGGCGCGGTATGGATTTTGCTGTCACCTACATATCCAACAGTGGGTTTTTAATCGAAACCGGCGAGTACATTTTTCTTGTCGACTACCAGGGCGATCAGCCATCCCTGGTGAATGAGTCCTTGCTGGAAAGGGGAAAAAAGCTGATCATTATGGCCAGCCACGGCCATGGCGACCATTTCTCACCGATAATTTTGAACTTTGCGGGAAAGCCCGGCGTACAACTCCTGCTGTCCGACGACATCCGCGTGGGCGTTGCGAGGGACGGCATCGACTACATCGCGCCGCTGCAGAGGAAGGAGATTTTTGGCCTTGAGATAGAGGCATACGGCTCCACGGACATGGGCGTCAGCTTCATGATCAACATCGAAGGCAAGAGGATATTCCACGCAGGCGATCTAAACTATTGGCACTGGACGGATGAAAGCACATATGAGGAAATTGATCAGGCAAGGCAGTTCTTTGAAAGGGTGATGGGGGAGATCAAGGGGCCGGTGGACATGGCCTTTTTCCCGGTCGACCCAAGGCTGGGCAGCCAGTATGACCTTGGCGCGGACATTTTCGTGGAAAGGTTCAGCCCCGGCATATTTTTTCCGATGCATTTCAGAAGCGACAGCTTTGCCGCTTTTGACTTTGCTTCAAAGCACGAAGGCCAGGATGGCAAAATGAGCAAGACTAAAGTAATCCCCTTGACTAAAGCGGGGGAGAAATATGGAGGAAGCATATGAAGTTCACAATGGTTCATAACAATATAAACGTTAGCGACTTGGAAAAGTCTTTGGAGTTTTATAAGGAAGCTTTGGGGCTGTTTGTCGCCCGCGAAAGGGACGCAAAAGACGGTAGCTTCAAGCTGCGCTACCTGGCCGATGGCAATTCAGACTGGCTTTTGGAACTGACTTGGCTGCGCGACCACCCACAGAAATATGACCTGGGGGAAAATGAGATTCACCTGGCGTTCCGCACAGACGACTTTGAAGGCGCATTCAAAAAACACAAGGAAATGGGCTGCGTCTGCTATGAAAACGAGGCAATGGGCATTTATTTCATCGAAGATCCGGACGGATACTGGCTGGAGATAGTCCCCACCAGGAAATAGCGCGCGCATTTGCGCGGAAGGGGGCACTTATGATCACAGGATTTCGCGGAATGAACATATCATCGAAGGATCCAAAGCGCCTGGCACTGTTTTACCGCGACGTGCTTGGGCTTAAAATGCTGGACGAAGACCCAAACTATGACGGCGTGACCTTTGGCAACAACCAAAGCGAGCCTGTCTTTTGGATATGGGATGAAAACAGATGGGGCAGGTCAAACGAAGGAGCGGTGTGCCTTGTTTTTGACTGCGACGACCATGATAAGACATACGATGAGCTTCTTAAGAAAGGCCTTTGCCTTGACCCGCCCAAAACCGCCGCATGGGGCGGGAAAGAGCTTTTTGTGAAAGATCCTGATGGCAACACAATACTCATTCTTTAAGCAGAAAAGATGAAACAGTAAGCGCTGCTGGGGAAATCCCGCGGCGCTTGTTTTATTATTATTTTCTATTTTGCTGTTAAAGGGATGTAAAGATAGCGTAAAAATCATGCTAAAGTGCTAATGCAAACACAGCAAATGAAGGCTAGGGGATAAAAAGCTGCAAAAAAATTATTTATTTTCATTTTAAAGAAGGATTATTGCATGATTTGGAGAATATGATATCACTAATAAATGCGGCAGTTTATTCTGTTGGGATGAAATACAAAAAGCGAGGGGACTTACAGAATGGAATTATCTAGAAAAGCGCAGGCGGTACAAGGCTCGGTGACACTTGCGATAGACGCAAAGGCGAAGGAACTCAAGGCTCAGGGCAAGGACGTGATCGGCTTTGGCGCCGGTGAGCCTGACTTTCCGACCCCGGAATATATCTGCGAGGCCGCCAGGCAGGCCCTTGCCAAGGGTATGACCAAATACACCCCCGTGGCGGG
>JBNRMR010000157.1:0-4097 GCA_050309705.1 Christensenellales bacterium
GTGGTGCATGTTTCAAGGGGCCCGGCCATCACCCGCTTCGAGCTGACCCCCGCCCCGGGCGTGAAGGTTTCGCGCATCACCAGCCTTGCGGACGACATAGCGTTGAACCTGGCGGCATATGGCGTTCGAATCGAGGCGCCCATCCCCGGCAAGCAGGCCATAGGCATAGAGATCCCAAATGGCGAGACAAGCATGGTGACGCTCAGGGAGACCCTTACAAACGAATTTTTCCACCATAAGTCAAACATCGTGGCGGCAATCGGCAAGGATATCACCGGCAGCGTTATACTCTGCGACCTGGCGCGGATGCCCCATCTGCTTATCGCAGGCGCTACGGGCAGCGGCAAATCAGTGTGCATAAACACGATAATCACATCCATATTGTTCAAATCCTCCCCTGAGGACGTGCGCTTCATAATGATCGACCCCAAGGTTGTGGAGCTGAACGTATATAACGGCATCCCCCATCTGCTCATCCCCGTGGTGACCGACCCCAAGAAGGCCTCCGGAGCTTTGGGCTGGGCAGTCCAGGAAATGACAGAGCGCTATAAAAAGTTCGCCGCCGCCCACACAAGGGATATCACCGGATATAATGAATACGCCGAGCGCGAGGGCCTTGAGAAAATGCCCAAAATAGTCATAATAATCGACGAGCTGGCAGACCTGATGGCCGTGGCCCCAGGAGAGGTGGAGGAGCGCATCCAGCGCCTGGCTCAGCTTGCAAGGGCTGCGGGAATGCATCTGGTCATCGCCACGCAGCGGCCCAGCGTCAATGTCATCACCGGCGTCATAAAGGCGAACATCCCCTCCAGGGTCGCCTTTGCGGTGGCATCCCAGGTGGACAGCCGCACCATTTTGGACATGGCGGGAGCCGAAAAGCTCTTGGGCAAGGGCGACATGCTCTACAACCCGGCGGGGGTCAACAAGCCCATCCGTGTGCAGGGCGCCTTTATCTCCGAGGATGAGGTGGAAAGGCTGACGGAATATATCAAAAACGGCGAGGAAGCCCGCTACAGCACAGAAATCGAGGACGCCATCGAGAGCGGCGGGGAGAAGAAAGCCCAGGAAACCGCCGAGGACGAGGTGGACGAAAAACTGGTGGAGGCAATCGAGATCGCCATAGACGCGGGGCAAGTTTCAATATCGATGCTACAGCGCAAGCTGGAGATCGGCTACCCCCGGGCGGGCAAGCTGATCGACGCCATGGAAAGACGTGGGTTGATATCCGGTCACGAGGGCTCAAAGCCCCGGCAGACGCTTGTCACCCGCCATGAGTTTGAAAGGCAGTACGGCAGCCTTAAGGGAATAGACGGGGGCGATGATTTTGCCGTGACAAAGGAAGCCGCCCATGCTATCGAAAGCGAGGATCTCCCATTTTGATTAACAAAAAAACCATTCCGCGCACATTTGCAATGGTCTCACTTGGCTGCGCAAAGAACCAGGTGGACGCCGAAAGCATGTCCGGGCTTTTGATGGAAGCCGGTTTCGTTTCCGTTGCCGATCCCGCCCAGGCGGAGACAATCATCGTCAACACCTGCGGCTTCATTCAAAGCGCAAAGGAGGAAGCCATCGACACCATATTCGACATGGCTGCCCACAAAAAGAGCGGGGATTGCCGCTCGCTGGTGATAACAGGCTGTCTTTCCCAGCGCTATGGCGACGATATGCTGAAGGACATGCCGGAAGCGGACGCATTCGTGGGCATTGGCCACATAAACGATATCGTTGGCATTGTGGAGAAGGCCCTTACAGGCCAGCGCTTTGTGACGGAAGAAAAGGCATACAGCTTCCCTAATGCGGAGCGCGCAATTTCCACTTCCCCCCGCTATGCCTATCTTAAAGTTGCGGATGGCTGCAACAACCGCTGCGCCTATTGCGCCATTCCCGGCATCAGGGGTGATTTCATCAGCAGGCCCATGGACGATGTTCTGCGCGAGGCCAAATATCTGGCGCAGGCGGGCTTTGACGAGATCATTCCCATTGCCCAGGACACCACCCGCTATGGCCTTGATATCTACGGCAAGCCCAGACTGATCGATCTATTGGAGGGCTTAAGCGCCATAAAAGAAGTGCGCTGGGTGCGCCCCATGTATTTTTACCCGGACATGGTAAACAAAGGGCTGATAGATGCCATGTTCGCCATGGAAAAGGTCTGCAATTATATGGACCTTCCCCTGCAGCATATCGACGATGCTGTGCTGAAAAATATGCGAAGGCGCGGCGGCAGCGATTCCATAAAGGAAGTCATCAGCTATGCAAGGGGCAAGGGTGAGTTTGCCCTTCGCACCACATTCATCACCGGCTTTCCCGGAGAAACAAAGCAGCAGTTTGAAGCCCTTTTATCCTTCATCAAAGATTATCCCTTTGACCGGCTGGGGGCATTCGCCTATTCCCAGGAGGAAGGCACCCCCGCCGCCGAGAGCGCCGATCAGGTTAGCGTATCTTTAAGAAAGAGCAGGCAAAGCAAGATAATGGCGGCCCAAAGAACAATATCGGCCGGCCTGCTCAAGGAGCGGGTGGGCAAAGAGTATGAGGTGGTGCTGGAATCGCTTTCGCCGGAAGGCAAGTTTGTGGGCAGAAGCATGCTGGAGGCCCCGGAAGTGGACGGCAGCATATTCGTGACGGCTAAGGCCGGCTCTGTCCTTGACATTGGGCAATATGTGCGGGTAAAAATCACCGGTTCATCAGACTATGACTTAACGGGGGTGGCCTTATGACTGTCGCCAACAGGCTGACTCTTGCACGGATACTGATGGTGCCGATCATATTCGTGGCGTATTATCTGCCGTTTTCATTCGCCCATCAGCTTGCGGCGGTGCTTTTTGTGCTGGCGGCCTTGACCGATCTTTTTGACGGTGCAATCGCCAGGAGAAGGAACGAGATAACATCGTTTGGCAAGTTCGCTGACCCAATTGCAGACAAGCTTCTTGTTGCATCCATGCTGCTGGCCCTTTGCGGTGACGGCAGAATCCACGCGGCGGTAGTCTTCGCGATAATCGCCAGGGAGTTCATAGTCAGCGGAATAAGGCTGGTGGCGGTTTCTTCCCCCGCGCACAATGTCATTGCCGCGTCGTGGCTGGGCAAGCTTAAGACAATCGTCCAGATCGTCACCGTGGTGGTTATGCTCCTTGACAACTGGCCATTCAGCCATATAGGCTTGCCGATGGACCAGATTCTCATCTGGCTGATGCTGGCACTCACCCTGTGGTCAGGCGCTGATTATGTCGTAAAATACTGGGGAACAATAGGAGAAACAAAATGAAGGCGGAGCTTATATCCGTTGGAACCGAGCTGCTTCTTGGGCAGATATTGAACACCAACGCCCAATATCTTTCCAGGCAGCTTTCCTATATGGGCATTGATGTTTACTACCAGGTTACAGTGGGCGACAATCCCAAAAGGCTGCTTCACGCCATAGGCGAGGCCCTTTCAAGGAGCGATATCGTCATTTTGACAGGCGGTTTGGGCCCCACTGCGGATGATATCACAAAGGAAGTGGTGGCGGAGCATTTTGGCCTGCCCATGAAGGAGGACCCCGAAAGCCTGGAGCACCTGACCGCCTATTTCAAAAGAGGCGGCAGAGAGATGACTCCCAACAACCTTAAGCAGGCCTCCTTCCCCGAAGGCTCGATAATAATGCCGAACAGAAAGGGCACGGCCCCCGGCTGCATTGTTGAGGAAGGCGGGAAATGCGCTATAATCCTGCCCGGCCCGCCCTTTGAAATGAAGGATATGTTCCAAAACTGCGTTGTTCCATACCTTAAGGCGAATTCCGCCGAGGGCATCCACTCCCGGATGCTACGGCTTTTCGGCATAGGTGAGAGTTCATGTGAATACAGGCTCAAGGATCTGATGGAGTCCTCCAACCCCACTGTGGCGCCCTATGCCGGCTTTGGAGAGGTGACCTTGCGCCTGACGGTGAAATGCGAAAACGGCGAAAACCCCAACAAATGGCTTGATCCCTTGGAAGCGGAGATAAGAAGCCGCTTGGGCGAATATGTTTACGCTGTGGGCGAAGAAAAGATGGCCACGGTGGTGGCGCGGATGATTGTTGATTCCGGCAAGACCATATCCGCGGCGGAGTCTTTGACGGGGGG
>JBNRMR010000158.1:0-9807 GCA_050309705.1 Christensenellales bacterium
AACCGGCACTGTCCTGGCCATGGGCGTGGGAATTACCGCAATGGTGGCCAGAAGCATGGGCGCAGGCGACATATTAATGGTGAAGCGCGTGGTGCGCCAGGCGGTTTTGATAATTGCATTTCTGGGCGTGCTGCTCAGCGTAGCATTTGGCATGATGTACAGGATTATCCCTCAGATGCTGGGGGCGGGGCCTGATGTTATCGACCATGCGGCGACCTATAACCTAATAATCGCCATCGGAAGGCCCTTTGCGATGGGGCAGATTGTTTTAAGCTCTGTTTTCCGAGGCGTTGGAGACACAAAGACTCCCTTTAAGATAAATCTTGCTGCAAACGCGCTGAATGTGGTCGGCAATTATTTTCTCATATATGAGCCCCACAGGTTCACTAATTATGGTCTTGATTTCATTATGCCCGGCGCAGGCCTGGGGATTGCCGGCGCGGCCATTGCCACGGCATTTTCGCTGATGTTCGGTGGTGTTGTCTCTTTTTGTATATTATTTAAAAAGCCCTCCCCCGTTCAGCTTCGGGTTCGCGATGGCTTCAAGGTGGAGTGGCCCCTCATGAAGCAGATTGGCCGCATAAGCTTCCCGGTGGTAATAGAGCGGGCCAGCATGCAGGCGGCAGGCATACTCATCACATCTTTCGTAGCTTCCCTTGGGACAATAGCTCTTGCGGCGAACACCCTTTACATCACTGCGGAGTCAATGGTGTTCATGCCGGCCTTTGCGGTATCGTCGGCGGCGACAACTTTGACAGGTCAGTTCCTTGGTGCGAAGCAGCCTGGAAAGGCTCAGTCATATGTGCATAGAATTTGCGGCTACTCAGCCTTGATATTTGCTGCCATGGGTATTATGCTTTTCGCGTTTGCACGGCCCATAATTAGCTTTTTCACTCCCGATGAGGCAGTGATAGAGCTGGCGGCCCAATGTCTTAGGATAGTGGCGCTCATACAGCCAGTGCAGGCCATTGCCTTCGTTTTTGCGGGGTCTTTGAGGGGCGCGGCAGACACATGGAGCACGTTAATAGTTGTGGCTATAAGCAACTGGGTGGTTCGAGTGGGCCTGACTGCCATATGTATTCTCGTCCTGGGGCTTGATCTGGTGGCGGCTTGCTACTGCATGTGCGCAGATGTGCTGATAAGGGCCGCACTCTTATTCCTCCGCTTTCGCTCGGGAAAGTGGAAAACCGCTTACAAGGAATAGACACAGAGCTGAAAGGCTGTTGACTGCGCCGGAGCCTGCGTTTCGGCGCTTTTTCTTTGGGCGCATGGGCATAATATGCATTGACAGCCCTGACAACGGATTATATAATGCCAATGTCGAAGGGCGAATGGCTTTGCGCGGAAAGGACCGATGATTTTTGGATATGAAAGAAGTTTTTACAGTGAAAAGGCTGGTCCGGGGCTCAATGATCGCCGCGGTGTATGCCGCGCTGACGCTGGTCCTTGCGCCCATCAGCTACGGGCCGTTCCAGCTTCGGGTCAGCGAGGCGCTGTGCTTTTTGCCCTTGCTCTTGCCTGAGGCAATTCCTGGGCTTTTTATCGGTTGCCTGATAGCCAATTTGGGCTCAAACCTGGGCCTGGCGGACATAGTTTTCGGCAGCCTTTTCAGCCTTGCAGCGGCGCTTCTCACATGGAGGCTTAGAAAAGGGCCGGTGTGGATCGCCCTTTTGCCACCGGTGTTGGTAAATGCTTTTGGCGTTGGAGCCTTGCTTTATTTCATTGCGGATGCCCCCTACTGGCTTTCGTCCCTGTGGGTGGGCCTGGGCCAGGCGGCGACGGTCTATCTGATCGGCCTTCCGCTATATTTCCTCATAAAGAAATAGCTCTCGGCCATCGGCCCCGAAATGGGCTTTTATAGTGGCCAAATCACGCAAATTTTGTTATAATTATTTTACAGAAGTTTCACAGTTTGATGCTATGCTTGTTTTGAAGATACGCGCATAAGGAGTTGAGCCCATGGAATATAACCAGGGGGATTATGATGTCCTGAAAAGAGAGATAAACAAAAAGCTGCTTGTTTTTGGGCTGGTCGTGGCGGCCTATTTGACGGGCGTTTCAATGCTTTTTTCGATGCGGCTTCAGTTTGCCTGCATGTCTTTTACATTCGTCGCCGGCTCGATCATCATTTTCTTTGCATATATATATCTGGTGCCGCCTCTTAAATACAGAAAGTTTTTAAAGGAGATGCACTCCGGCCAGCAAAGGGAGAGCCTGGGCGAGTTTGTGCGCATTGAGGAGGATGAGACCTTCAGAGAGGGAGTGTCCTTTTATCCTTTCATTACCGTTGATGATGAGGGCTTCGAACACCGCTTTTACTGGGATGCCCAAAAGCCCCTGCCTCAAATTGAGCCTGGCGCGAAAGTGAATGTCACCACATACGGCCAGAGCATAAAGCGGCTGGACTACCTTTGATTTTGCCTGTGCGGGGCATGGCTTGGAACATAAGCGATCAACCCCGCGTTTATTAGAATGAGTACTGATTAAGGAGCAGCGAAATGCCTATTCGCCATGAACATATAATGGTGTGCGTTACCGGGCAGCGAAACTGTGAGCGCCTGATACGCCACAGTGCGCAGCTTGCCCAGACTCTCTCCTCGGGAAGGAATTGCCGGGTGAGTGTCATACATGTGGCAAGCAAAAACAACCGCTTCATGGGTCGGGAGAACGAAAGCGCAGCCTTGGAGTATCTGTTTCAGATTTCCAAAAGATATAACGCCGACATGAGCGTGATGAGAAGCGACGATATCGTCGAAAGCATCGCCATATTTGCTCAGAAGAATCGGGTGACGAGGGCCGTTTTGGGGGTTTCGGTGCTGGGGGCTGGGCCTGACATGACCGACGAACTGAAAAAGAGGATGCCGGGGCTGGAGTTTCACGTGATACCCTATGACGCCACCAGCGCAGCGGGGATGTGATCGTGATGGACAAAGCCCGCCACGAGGAATATATGAGAGCGGCCCTTGCTCAGGCGGAAAGGGCATTTGCTAATGGCGAGGTGCCTGTGGGCGCGGTGGTTGTGAAAGACGGCACCATAGTAGCTGCCGGCCATAACATGCGCGAGACGCTAAAAGATCCTTCCGCCCATGCGGAGATAATCGCCATGAGGACGGCGGCAATGGCCTTGGGGGACTGGCGGCTTTCCGGCTGCACGCTATATGTGACATTGGAGCCCTGCCCCATGTGCGCCGGGGCTGTTTCCCAATCAAGGCTGAATTTGTTGGTTTACGGCGCGTTTGACGAACGAACGGGCTGCGCCGGCAGCGTGTATGAGCTTTGCGGAGATCCTGCCGTCGGCGGGAACACGAAGATAATCGGCGGTGTGCTGGAGGAAAGGTGCGCGGAACTGCTCTCCCGCTTTTTTCAGCAAAAAAGATAAATTTTTCATATTTTTCACATTGCGTAATAAAAGTTTTGGTCAAGCTTTTTCGAAAGCTTGCGGGGTTGGGGCAGAGTCCCAAAGAAAAGGCCCGGGGCTTCGTTAAAGAGCTTCCGGGCCTTCGCTTTACTGCTTATTACGTTTTATAAAAGTTTAGGCCAAGCTTTTCCAAAAGCTTGCGGAGTTTGGGGCAGGGCATCAAAGAAAGCCCCTTACTTCCAAATGATGTCCTCCAAGGGCATGCGGGTGCCGGGGATTTCCTTTTCGCGCACTTCCTGGGGCAGCTCGTCCAGGCTGACGGGCCTGCCGATGGCTATCATATCTATGATATCAAGATCTTCGGGAATGTTTAAAAGCTCGCGAGCCTTGTCGGCGCTGAAACCGCCCATGGAGTGGATTGAAAAGCCTTGGCGAATGGCCTCCAGTTGCAAAAACCCGGTAGCGGTTCCGGTGTCGAAGCGGCAGAAGGGGTTTCCTGCGCCGTTCAGTTTAAAGGTTTTAGTACACATGGTAAGCACCAGCACGGGAGCGGCTTTTGCCCAGGCGTTGCCGGGCGAGAGAGCCTCGCTCAATTTACCGTGGGTGTCTGGATCGTCGCCGATAATGAAGCGCCAGGGCTGCTCGTTAAAGCAGCTTGGAGCATATCTGGCGGCCTCAAAAAGGGGCATCAGCTCCTGACGCGTCACCTTCGCGCTGTCAAAAACCCGAGTCGCGTAGCGTATTTTTATTTCAGGCATTATGTCGTAGTTATAATCTCTTGCCATTTAAAAACCTCCCTGGCATTCAGTTCTTTCAGTTATCAATTATAACACAAATAAAACCAAATAAAAGGGGAGGATTTTTGGTGCCGGCTTTGACAAAATTAGGGGCCAGGCCTTGATAGAAGCCGTGCAAAGTAGCGCTGGTCGTTCAAGGGCGCCTGGCGCACAAATTCTCTTGCGGCGTCGATATCATCGAATGTAAGGCCCAGCGCTCTTGTGGAAAAGCCCGCTGCGCCGCTGTTGCTTTGGGCCACAACATACCATCTTTTCGTGTGTCCGTCCAGGTTGAACGACAGAGAATAAGACTCGTTTTCACTAAACCATCGTTGAATGAATTCTATCTTGCCGCTATTCATGCTAATCCCACCTCGCTGCGGTTTGTGCTGTTTTCCGCATTGTTATATGGAAGGATATGCCGCAAAATGCCGCAAAATGCCGACTACCTTTTGAAGGCCCTTAGAAAAGCCAGCCTTCGGCCTGCCGCCAGGAAGAAATCGCTCTTCATGTCGTCAAGGCTTGCTTCGCTGTCATTTGAAATGCCAGGCATACAGACCAGGGTTGCCGCAAGCCTGGTGCAAACTCCAATCGTGAAAACGACCTTGTACTTGTCCCAAAAGGCGCCGGCGGCGAATATGTCGGGCATCCACTCGAGGAAGGCGCCACCCAGCAGTATGCCCAAAAATGACCCGGCAATGGAGTTGAAGCAGGTGAAAATGGCGATATATGATGGCCGCTGATCCGGCGGAGAAAGAGAGAGCAAAAGATTATGGGCGGCAAGGTTGGAAGCTATCCAGAAGGCGGCGCCGACGGCGTTGTAAAGAAGGAAGCTCCAAAAACTGCCGGGCTGAGAAAAGACCATTATTCCAGGGACGAGAGAAGTGGCAAGGCAGGAGACCCAGAGGGCTGGCTTGCTGCCATAGCGGTCGATGACTCTGCCCCATTTTGATATCAGCAAAATCGTCACCAGGGCTGCTGCCACCTGGCCGTAAAGGGTGACTTGCATGAAGCTAAGGCCCAAAGGCCCCAGGGCATAGCGGTTGATATAGGGGCCGGCGAAGTTGGCTGTGAAGCACCAAAGAGTCCAAAAGACGGTAAAGCGAAAGAATGGCTTGTCGGCAAAGAAGCTTTTCAACACACCGAAAAATTTGATATCGGGTCTTTTTTTTATGGGCACATCGGGAACCTTTGAAATAAAGGCCATGTCTATCAAGCCGAAAATGCCGCCCACCACCAGCACAACGACATAGCCGGTGAAGCCGGAAACCGAGTCCAATATTTGCGCGGTTGCAAGCCCTATTGATATGCCAACCACAGATATTATTCTGTCGCGGCCGGACAGCCAGCGCCCGCGTATGCGTATGGGCAGCAGGTCTGCCAGCCAGGAAGTGAAGCTGACGTTTATAAATGAGCTGCTTATGGAGGATATGCCAACCAAAAAAATGACCGACCAGAGCCGAAGGGAGGGCAGAGCTTCGGGGATAATCAGCGGAACAAGCCCAATGATAACCCACAAAAGCCTGGCAGTGATGCCGTAAATGAGCAGGTATTCTTTGCGCTTTTGGGTTTTGCTGACGATGTAGGCTGCGGGGAGCTGCGCGATGGTGCCAAGAAAGGGCATGGCGGTAAGCA
Organism: Christensenellales bacterium; assembly: GCA_050309705.1. Classification (GTDB taxonomy): domain Bacteria; phylum Bacillota; class Clostridia; order Christensenellales; family UBA1750; genus JBNRMR01. Next base: position 5,770 of record JBNRMR010000158.1, read on the forward strand.
CTCCAAACACAAAGTCATTGGCGCCAAGCATTCCGGCATAGCCCGTCAGCGTTGCGCCGGTGGTGATGGTGCCGAAAAGATTTCCGCAAAGATTGCCAAGGATAACAAAGCGCAGGCCCTTCCTAATTTCGGGAAGAAGCCGCGCTTCATCGTACAGGTGAAAAAAAGGAGAATGAAAAATTCTCTTTAAATAATTTGTGCGCATAGGTGTTCTCCGCTCCAGCAAAAATATTAACTGCCGGTTTGCTCCGCCTTTACGCGCCGGCCGGGGCCTGATCGCGCTTTTACCTTGAGGCGGTTAAGCCATGCAGGCAGGTCGCACCCGTTCTTCGCGTCCATTCTATACCATAGCGGAGAATGTTTCAATCACAATTTGTTAAAGAGAGAATTGCCGATTAGTATAAGCTCGGTTCATAGCCTGAAATGACTAGAGCAGGGGATCGTCTGCGCAATCCAGTCTGTGGTCAGCGTAGCAGTAATCGCACACATAGCTGCGGCAGCAGCCGCACACCTGCATTGACCTTGAGTCATTGCTTTTCCCGCAAATAAGACATTGAACCTTGGACATAGTATCGCCTCCATACCGCTTGTTATAAGCATAATTCTTCCACAAACAGCGCTTTTTATTCGGGTTTTTATTTTTCTCTCCGCAAGATAGCGCTAAAAATGGAGAAAAAGAAAAGACACGCGCCTTTTGGCGCATGTCTTTCACCGGATGAATGCTCAGGCTTAACAGGCGTAGCTGCAGCCGGGTGTTTGCGGGAAAATGGGCAATGAGAAGAACTCGTCGCAAACGTTCTCTGCGAAAGCTTCGCAAGGGGGTACGGGGCAATAGCCATATGTAGGAATGAGCAGGTCGACTTCGGCAACAATTTTGAGGATAATGGTCACGCAGACAGTGAGCCTGAACACATTATCGCCGCGGTAGCTGCCGGAAACGCAGATGGCGCTTACGAGGGACTCGATGCAGAAGGGAACGATAGATTCATCCGGTATGTACATGAGGACGTCCTTGTTAACGGAGATTACGCCTCGGCCGATGCCCTCCTGGCAGTTGGCGTCCGTGAACAGTATGTCTATGGGGATATCCACGGTGCCCCTGACCCTTGCGAAGTTGGGCCTGTCGCAGAGGCGGTCGATGGTCAGGTTGCGCAGTATGCCCTTTGAGGTTGCGCTGCGGCAGCTCTCGAAGGTGATGGGCGGTGTAATTACGGGAGTCACGTCGTTTTCGCAGCAAATGGCGCAAAGGGAAGTGACTTCAACGTCGAGGTTGTTTATCTGCTGCTGCTGCAGGCAGGAGTCGTAAACCTTATGTACCTGGACACATGCCCTTTCGCAAAGGCCTTTTGTGCTGTCGCCCTTTATCAAGCCGGGCATAGCGTCGGTATTGGTGTTCTTATATGAGTAGAAAGACATTTTCCGGTTCCTCCTTCTTTATAGTTGGCGTCCGCCTACACTAACAATATATGCCGATGGCTCTCATTGGTTACGGTTGACAGAGACGTTTTTAAGTGATATACTAATTAGGTTTTCCACATAATTAAGGAATCCACTATTTTTTCCGCCAAAGCCATAAAAAGGGGGATTATTATGCAGCGCCAGGAAGTGGATCGCTTCCAAAGAACATTGGAGGTGGTGGGGGTTGAGCATTACTCGGCGGAGCAGGACCGTCAGCGCCTTGTGCCCATAGTCGATGAGCTTTTCAAGCAGATAAACCGCAGCGAGGACTACAACGCCTATGTGGAATATCAGCTGCATGAGCTGCTGCTTTCAAGGGCGGAGATGACGGCGCGCAGTCTTAAGCTGGCAAAGCTCCAGCCTTATTTCACCCGCATCGACTTTGAGCCGGCGCAGGGGAACGACGAGATTGGCGGCACATACTACATTGGCAAATACGGCGTTATGGACTCTCTTTCAATGGAGAGCATCGTGGTGGACTGGCGCGCCCCCATAGCAAATCTATATTATTCCGGCCAGATCGGCCCCACCCATTACATTACCCCCGATGGAAAAATTGAAGGAGATTTAAAGCTTAAGCGCCAGTTCAACATAGAAAATGGCGTTTTAAAATCCTATTATGATGCAGATGTGATTTCCCAGGACAAGCTCTTGGGGGAAGTTTTGGGCAGCGTTTCCCAGGGAAAGCTGAAAGAGGTGGTCACCACCATACAGTCGGAACAGAACGCCGTAATTCGCCACCCGATGAACAAGCCGTTAATAGTTCAGGGCGTTGCCGGCTCGGGAAAGACCACCATTGCCCTTCACAGGATTGCTTACCTGCTATACACATACCAAAAAACCCTTCTGCCCAGATGCCTGATGATACTTGCCCCCAACCCTCTTTTCCTGGACTATATTTCATCCGTGCTGCCGGATTTGGGCGTGCAGGATGTGCATCAGCTCACATTCAGAACCCTCTGTGAAAAGCTGATGGACCAGGACGATCTTCCGAGGATTGCTCCGGACGACAGGCTGATCCGCGCGCTTTCTTCGCCGGAGGAGGCGGACAGAATTGCCAAAACCTGCGCGGAGAAGGGATCTGTGGAATATCTAAGGAGAATAGACGCTTTCCTGGACGAAATCGAGGAGGAGATCTGCCCTCAGGAGGACATACGCTTTGGCCCCGTTATGGTTTACAGCCGGGAGCACCTTCGCCGGATGATGCTTTTGGACATGAAGCCCCAACCCGTGAACGCCAGGATACAGGCGATTATCCGCCACAGCAAGGGCAGGATTAAGGAAGCGGCCCAAAAGGTGGAGGAACTGCTGATAGAAAAGGCGTCGCGTCGGGCAGATTATATCCGCGAAAGTATGGAGGACAGCCCTCAGCGTCGCCAAAGGCTGCAAAAGCTCTATGCCAGCAGGGATGAACGCATCGATGAAGCGAAAAAGGAGGCGCCCAAATTCGCCAGGACATTCGCCAAGCGCTGGAAGCCCCTTTCTGCGAAGGCGCTTTACGCCCGCTTCCTTGGAATGGAAAAGCTCAAAACAGTCTTAGAGGATGACCTTCCTGCACTGGTCTGGATACAAAGGCGCATAAACGGACTGAAAAAGGACATGCGCTTGATGCACATCATAATCGACGAGGCTCAGGACTACAGCGCCGCCCAGCTTCACATGCTAAGCGCCGTATTCAACCGGCCCGGCTACACCTTGGTGGGCGACATGGGCCAGAACATCCATTTTTACAGGAACATACCCGGCTGGGAGGTCGCAAAATCCATCGTTCCCGAAGCGGAGATAAAAATGCTGGTGACCAGCTACCGCACCACAATTGAGATAATGCAGGAGGCCAACAAAGTGGCCGCCCGGCACCCCTACCCCGGCCAGACGGAGGCAAAGCCCGTGCTGAGATCCGGCGAGCCGCCCCTTTACCTCCACGCGAGAAACGAAAAGGAGAGGATTGGCATTATTAGCTCCCAGATAAAGCGGATGACGGAGGAGCTTAATTATAATTCTGTCTGCATAATCGAAAGCAGCCCAGGGCGGGCGAAGGCACTGGCAAAGGCGTTGGAGGGCGTTTCGGTCTTGGATCACCTGAGCGCCAGCTATGCCTCCGGAGTATATGCTGCCTCCATAGACCAGATCAAGGGGCTGGAGTTTGACGCGGTGATAATCGCTGATGCCGGGGAAAGCCATTACCCCGACTTGCCCCAGTACGCCCGGCTGCTCTATGTGGCCATGACCAGGCCGCTGCATCGGCTTAGCATCGTCTACACCGGGAAAATCTCGCCCTTGTTTGGCAAAGACACCGGCCTTTTCTCCTAAATGGGGAGTTCCTTCTACTTATATAGCCACGAGTTATTGACTTTTACGCAAGAATATCACATTTTTTTAAAAAATTGGAACAAAATGCGACTTAGCGACGTATATATATCGAAGGGAGGGGCGAATTGTAACAGAAAAAACACAAATCGGCCGGGTAGGCCGGGTGTTTTGACCCGCAAAGGTATTAATAAAGGAGAAATTCTGGTAAAAGTAGAAAAAACTATAAAAAATATTTCTAATTTATTAATTTGGGTGTTTACAAATAAATAC
>JBNRMR010000159.1:0-3117 GCA_050309705.1 Christensenellales bacterium
CTCTTGGACGAGATCAAAGAGCAAGGCATCTATCCCTATTTCCACGAACTGGAGTCGCGCCAGGATGTGGAAGTCATCATGGAGGGCAAGCGGCGCATAATGCTTGGTTCCAACAACTATCTCGGGCTAACTGTCCACCCCGAGGTGGTGGAAGCGGCTGTGAAAGCCACTGAAAAATATGGGACAGGCTGTTCGGGCTCGCGTTTTCTCAATGGAACCTTGGACCTGCACGTTCAGTTGGAAGAAGAGCTGGCAGATTTTCTGGGCAAGGAAGCAGCGCTGATATTCTCCACCGGCTTTCAGACCAACCTGGGCATAATCGGGTCCTTGGTCTCCCGGCGCGAGCATATGCTCATCGACAGGGAAAACCACGCCAGCATATACGACGGCTGCATGCTCAGCCATGGAAAAACCCTGCGCTTCAGGCATGACGACATGGCCGATCTGGAGCGCGTTTTGGCAAGCCTTCCTCAGGGTGACGGCAAGCTGGTAATCACCGACGGTGTTTTCAGCATGAGCGGCGATATCTGCAATCTGCCTGAAATAAACGCCTTGGCGAAAAAGTACAACGCCGCCGTGATGGTGGACGATGCCCACGGCTTTGGTGTTTTGGGAAAAGGCGGCAGGGGCACTGCCGATCATTTTGGTCTTACCGACGAAACCGACATCATCATGAGCACATTCAGCAAATCACTGGCCAGCCTGGGCGGCTTTATGGCCGCTGACAAATACATCGTGGAATATGTGAAGCATCATTCCCGCCCCTTCATATTCTCAGCCTCCATCACACCGGCGGCCTGCGCTTCCGCACTGGCTGCTCTGCGCGTCATTAGAAGAGAGCCGGAAAGGGTTGACAGGCTTTCAGACCTCGCTTCATACATGCGAAAGGGCCTTAAGGAAAGGGGGCTGCCCTTGAGGGAGTCGGTATATTCATCGCCCATCATCCCCATTTACACTTATGAGATGGAAGCGACGCTGATAAAAGCGCGCGAGCTTTACGAAGCGGGAGTCTACCTTAACCCCGTTCTCCCCCCCGCCGCGCCTGAGGGCGAATGCCTGCTGCGCACCAGCCTTATGGCCACACACACATACGAGCTGTTGGACGAGGCCATGGATATCATTCAAAAGGTCATGAAAAAGGGTGATTAAAAATGACGGCGAAAAAAGCGGATGTGGTTGTTGTAACCGGCGCTTCGGAGGGAATCGGCTATGAGATTGCGCGAGCCTTCGCCCAGGACGGCTATTATGTCTATGGCCTGAGCAGGAGTCTTCGAGGGCCGGAAGGCGTCACCCTTATCCCCATGGATGTGAGGGACGACGATTCCGTGACCCTTGCGTTCAATCAGATAGAGCAAGAGGCGGGTAAAGTGGACATATTGATAAACAATGCGGGCTTCGGCATATCGGGGGCGGCTGAGTTTGCAGGCGATCAAGCCCTTTCTCAGATGGACGTCAATTTCTTGGGTACCCTGCGCTGCATCAGCCGCGCGCTTCCGTTGATGAGGCCGGGAGGCGGGCGCATTGTGAACATAAGCTCTTTGGCGGCGGTTTTCCCCATACCCTTCCAGTCCCTATATTCGGCCTCCAAGGCGGCTGTGAACGCATTGAGCATGGCCCTTATAAACGAGCTTAAGGGCTTTGGCATACAGGTCTGCGCAGTCATGCCCGGCGATGTAAGGACCGGCTTTTCCAAATCCCGGCGAAAAATTACCGAGGGAGGAGATATCTACCGCGGCGTCATAGGGCCGTCTGTGGCAGTAATGGAAAAAGACGAGGCCGCCGGCATGGCTCCGGAGCTGGTCGGCCGGCGCATTTACGAGATCGCCACCGCCCGCAGATTGAAGCCCCTTTACACCATCGGCGTCAAATACAAAGTTTTCCTGTTTTTGAAGCGGATTCTTCCGCCGGGAGCAGTGGTCTTCATTCTGGGGAAAATGTATGTCCGACACTGACGGTTGCTTTTTTCGGAACTTATTTACCCAGGGGAAAAAACCAGGCTGAACTATTTTTGCGCGGCGCTTTATGAAGGTATCAAAAATTTGATTTTAAATTGACATAGCCGGAATACTCCTGATGGACTTAACCGTAGTATTAGCCTGAGTAAAACTAAAGATTTGAAAGCGGCTGTTTTCAATATGCTTCGCCTTTTGGGCGGGTATACTTGAAAGCAGCCCCATTTTTTTTGCACACCCACAAGTGCCATGGATGCCAATCGCAAACAACCTTATCAATTCATATATGCATATATCAAAACAAACGAAAGCCAGCCACGAACTTTTCCGCCGTCGGCGGGATCGCCAAGGGTGGCGGCGGCAATTACGGCATTTGGGGCAAGGCAAAGGGGCGGCCTGCGTAACCGCCCCTAAAAAGCAGCTCCAGCTTAGCCCATCTGCTTACGGCGAAGCTTTGAGAAATCAACGACCAACAGTAGGAAAGCCAGACCACCCAATGCAAGCCACAGACCGTGGTTTGTTGTGTTTCCGGTTCTGGGGATGCTGGGTAGTATACTGGGAATGCTGGGAATGCTGGACGTGACGGATGCACCGGGCGTGCTGGGCGTACTGGGTGTGCTGGGTGTGTAGGGAGGTGTATAGGGTATGTAGTCATCATCAGGATGGTAGGTTAGCTTGTGGAACAAATAAGTGTATGTCTCGTCGCCAGTGATGCCGCCAGCCGTAGTGTTGGGCGAAGAGAACCAGACGCCGCCCCCATAGCCCGCCTTGGGCTGCATTCCAGTGGGAACATAGGCTGGATTCAGAGTACCTACTCCGTCTGTCATGAGAACTGGAACGGTTATATTCGCTGCGGTGCCATTTGACCAGGTGCCGTTTACCACCTTAAATGTGACGGTTGAATAAACCTTAGTGGGCTTCGCTTTGAATGTATATGTGAAGGTAACATCCTCCTCGATTACTGTGTCGATGGAGGGCGCGACATCCCATGAGCCGCCCTCATGGCCCGCTGCGGGCAACATGCCGCTGGGAATCTGGCCTGCCGCCAGAGTACCAGTGCCGCCCGGCAGATCGACTGTTTCAGTTTTATCAGCCGTGGTGCCGTCTGACCAGGTGCCGTTTACCACTTTAAACGTGACAGCCGCACGGCCAATGGGGGTAAAGG
>JBNRMR010000160.1:0-4883 GCA_050309705.1 Christensenellales bacterium
GGCTTCGATGGAAGGCCAGGTTCCCGTTCACAGCCGCCAGCAAGGGGCCGGGCAGGTGATAAAGTCGGCGGAGAAAACGGCGGAGAGCTTCCTTAAGAGCAAGCTGGGCAAAAGGCTTGATGTCATATTCGAGGAGCAGAGGGTGGAAAGGGCGGAGGGCTACTGCCAGCATTATCTGAGATGTTCGGCAAAGGGCGCTCCCCTCGGGGAGATCACCGGCTTTGTGGCAAAGGATGTAATTGACGGAATTCTTTACGGTGATATCATATAAAAAACAGGCGAAAGGAAGGAATGGTGTATATGGATTGCATTTTTTGCAAAATTATAGCGGGGGAGATTCCATCGAAGAAGGTATATGAGGACGATATCTGCTATGCCTTTGCCGATATCGCACCCCAGGCCCTGGTTCACATAATATTGGTGCCGAAAAAGCATATCGAAAGCCTTTCCCAGGCCCAGGTGGCTGACCAGACACTGCTGGGGCATCTGATGCTGGCGGCGGCGAAGATCGCCCGCATTGCAGGCGTGGACGAAGGCGGCTATAGAGTTTTGACGAACATTGGCAAAGACGGCGGCCAAACGGTATTTCACCTGCATATACATGTAATGGGCGGTGAGGTTCTAGGTCCGCTGAACTAAAATCCTGCATTAGGGAAGATGGGAGGCGGAGGATATGTTTTCCGGCCTTAAAAAACTTACTGGCGCTTTGGTTGCCCTGACGCTCATTTCATGCATATTAGCGGTTGCTTGCATGGTTTCTATTTATGATATGACAGGATACATGGGCTACAGGCCAAATCTTTTTTTGATCAACTTAGTGATCATCTCATCGCCCTTGCTCTTTGGACTAGCTGCCGTTGCTCTGAAAAAAATCATATCGGAAATGGAAATCGCTGCGGAGCACAGCCTTCGTAATCAAAAAAAGATTGAAAGCAGATTGCAGCAGCTTGAAGCTAAGGACAGACAGCCCAGATGAAAATGAAAGCTTGATTGGCAAAAAAGGCTGCTGTTAGCGGAACGCATTTTCGGTTGCCGGGCTAAAACCGAAAAATTTACTTTTATTTCTTTGGTTGACACGAAGTGCTTTATAGTAGTATAATTATAGACGCCGTTTGATGCGACGCATCAAGCGATCCTCCGAGTGAGGTTATGTGTATGCGTATACTGTCCTTTCATGTGGCAGTTTGCGTCGCAGAGGGGAGGGATAACGGTGTCCGAAATACATGTCGGTGAAAATGAAACTTTAGAGAGTGCTCTTAAAAGGTTCAAGCGTAAATGTGCCCGTTCGGGCGTACTAGCAGAGGTTCGCAAGCGTGAACACTACGAAAAACCCAGTGTTAAGCGCAAGAAAAAGGCCGAAGCTGCAAGGAAGCGTAAATATTAGAAAGTATACCATAAGCTCCGTGGCGGGTTCTTCGTCGCGGGGTTTTATATTCTCCGTTTTTGTGGGACCTTCAAATGTGAGGGGCAGCAAGAATATATCTGCACAGCTATAAATTTGTTTTATTAAAATTATCAGTCGCGGCCATATAGCAGCTCGAATTTATTTTTGCTGGTTTTGATCATGCCATCCTTTTGAAGCCTTGAAATTTCCGCCGACATGGCGCTGCGCTCCACGCAAAGAAAGTCTGCCAGGTCTTGACGGCTGAAGGGGATGGTGAAGCTGTTGCTGCCGGCCCTTTGCGCCTGAGCGGAAAGGTAGGCGATCAGCTTTTCACGGGTGCTGCGACGGGAGATTATCTCTACCTTTTGGTTTAAGATGACGTTCTTGGAGGCGACAATGGTCAGCATGTTTTCGATGAGCCTGCTGTGAAATGAGCAGGAGCTGGGGCAAACGCTGACGATCTTGCGGTAATCGATAAGCATCACGCGGGAGTCTTCCGTCGCCATAACGCTGACCGGCAGCCTTTCCACATGGGCGCAGGCCATGGACTCGCCGAAGAGCTCGCCCTCGCCCAAGGCGGCGATGATTGTCCGGTTTCCCATGAAGTCCTCGTTCAGGACATGTGCGCCTCCGGAAAGGATTATGCCCACGGATATCGCCGGCTGCCCCGCCATAAATATGGTCTCGTCCTTTTCATAGGTTTTTACCGACGCTGAAAGGCAGGACATCAGCGACGGCAGGTCATGGGCGGCTATATTTGCGAACAAAGGAACTTTTTGCAAGAACTCAAAATCTGTGAACATTCACACCTCCTGTTGTTTTTCCAACAGACTTTTTTCTTTCAGTATATTATGCTGTATATGTAAAGTCAATAATACTGGAAGAGTTTAAATAACTTGTCTTAAAACAGGAGGAACGAAATGATACGTAGAATAATTAACATAGACGAAGAACTGTGCAACGGCTGCGGCCTTTGCGTCGATGCCTGCCATGAAGGCGCCATCATCATGGAAAATGGTAAAGCGAAGCTCGTCAAAGACGACTACTGTGACGGTCTGGGGGACTGTCTGCCGGTCTGCCCCACGGGCGCCATCACATTTGTGGAAAGGGAGGCTGCGGCCTTCGACGAAGAGGCTGTGAAGGCCAGGATGGCTGAGATGAAAAAAACCAAGGAAGCCGCCCAGCAAAGCCCGGTTTTCGGCGGTTGCCCTGGAATGCGCTCAAGGGAGATCAGAAGGCCCCAGGAGAGCGTGCAACAAGCGCAAGCAGCGCAAAGAATGCAAGCCGCCCATGTGGACAACTCCAGCCAGCTCGCCCAGTGGCCCGTCCAGATCAAGCTGGTGCCGGTTAATGCGCCATATTTCAGCGGAGCCAAGCTTTTGGTCGCTGCGGACTGCACTGCATTCGCCTACGGGAACTTCCACCAGGAGTTCATAAAAAACCATGTGACGATAATCGGCTGCCCCAAGCTGGACGAGGGCGATTATTCTCAGAAATTGACGGAGATCCTTCGTCATAACGACATCAAGAGCGTGACTGTAGCGCGCATGGAGGTGCCTTGCTGCAGCGGGCTGGCCAATGCGGCTGTGAGGGCCCTTCAAAACTGCGGTAAGATGATCCCCTGGAGGATCGTGACGATCACGACCGACGGAGAATTGATAGAATAGCGAATAAAAACGCATATAGATGAGGAGGAATTTGGAATGAGCATGTTTTGTTTTCAGTGTGAACAGACGGCGCGCGGCACCGGCTGCACACGCATCGGAGTATGCGGAAAAAACGATGTGGTGGCCGGCGTTCAGGACCAGCTTACAGGGTCCATGGTGCTTTTGGCGAAGGTAGTCAGGAACCAAAAGTCAACCAGGGATGTGAGCCGTCTTGTTATGGAGGGACTTTTTACCACCATCACAAACGTGAGCTTTGACGATGAGGCCATCAAAAAGCTGACGCAGAAGATTGTGGACGAGAGAGTTTCCATATATCCGCCCTCTGCAGACTGTGAAAACTTCGACATGACGAAGATTTGGACTGATAACGAGGACACCCGCTCCCTTCGCACGCTGATTCTTTTGGGCCTAAGGGGCATGGCAGCCTACGCATATCACGCCCTTGCTTTGGGCTATACCGACCAGGAAGTGAACGATTTCTTCCTGAAGGCGCTGGCAGCCATCGGCGAGGAAAGCTACGGCATGGACGAGCTTCTTCCCCTGGTGCTGGAAACCGGAGCAGTGAACCTGAAGGTGATGGAGCTGCTGGACAAGGCCAACACAGCCACCTATGGCACTCCCACCCCGGTCACCGTTCCCTTCACAATCGAAAAGGGGCCGTTCATAGTCATCACAGGTCATGATTTGCATGACCTTAAGCAGTTGCTTGACCAGACCGAGGGCAAGGGCATAAACATATACACCCACGGAGAGATGCTGCCCGCCCACGGCTATCCCGAGCTTAAAAAATATTCGCATCTCAAGGGCAATTTCGGCACCGCATGGCAGAACCAGCAAAGGGAGTTTGCAGACATTCCCGCGCCGATTCTTTTTACAACCAACTGCCTGATGCCCGTGCGCGACAGCTACCGTGACCGCGTGTTCACCACCGCTGTAGTTGGCTATCCGGAAATGGCGCATATCGATGAGGTGGACGGAAGCAAGGACTTCACCCCCGTTATCGAAAAGGCCCTTGAACTGGGCGGCTACGCCGAGGACAGGGAAATGACGGGCATCAACGGCGGCAAGCAGACAATGACAGGCTTTGGCCATGGCACTGTGCTGGGCGTTGCCGACACGGTGATTGACGCCGTCAAGAGCGGGGCCATAAAGCACTTTTTCCTGGTGGGCGGCTGCGACGGCGCCAAGCCCGGACGCAACTATTACACCGAGTTCGTGCAGAAGACTCCTCAGGACACCGTTATACTGACCCTTGCCTGCGGAAAGTTCCGCTTCAACGACCTTGATATCGGCAGCATTGGCGGTCTTCCCCGCATCTTGGACATGGGCCAGTGCAACGACGCTTATTCCGCCATCAAGGTGGCCATTGCTTTGGCAGAAGCATTTGACTGCGGCGTCAACGACCTGCCCCTCAGCCTTGTGCTTAGCTGGTATGAGCAAAAGGCAGTGGCAATTTTGCTGACACTCTTGCACCTGGGCATAAAGAACATTCTCCTGGGGCCCAGTCTGCCGGCTTTTGTTTCCCCCAACGTGCTTGACTTCCTGGTGGAAAACTTTGCGATCGCCCCCATCAGCACCCCGGATGAGGATCTTAAAAAAATCCTCGGATAAACAACCATAAAAACCAAATAACATGAAGCCCCGTCCATGACTTTATGGCAGGGGCTTTCGTGTTTTATGTTTAAATATCGACAAGCGATAGTGAAAAAAATGTAAAATCCGAACGTTTAATAAAATTATCGTGGAAGATAATTGCATTTTTTTTTTCGTTGGTTTATGATAAAGAAAGGATGCCAGGTGCATTTGGTTTTTTATTTAAAGCGGTATTTTTC
>JBNRMR010000161.1:0-13376 GCA_050309705.1 Christensenellales bacterium
TATTTGTACTGATGCATATCATAATTTTTTAATTTGAAAAGCTAAAAAAGCTAGAAAAGTTTGGTTGAGTCCAGCAAAATGGTGACGGGGCCGTCGTTTACCAGGGAAACCTGCATGTCCGCCGCAAAGACGCCCTTTTTTACCGGCACGGCTTTTGACACTTCATCGCAGAGAAGGTCGTAATACTCCTGAGCAATATCGGGGTGGGCGCTGGCAGTGAAGCCGGGGCGGTTGCCCTTTCTGGCGTCGCCCGCCAAAGTGAACTGGGAAATTACCAGCATCTGGCCGCCTATATCCGTTATGGCGCGGTTCATCTTGCCGTTTTCGTCCTCGAACACCCGAAGGGCGCAGAGCTTTTTGGCCATATATTCCACATCGGCGCGGCTGTCGCCGTCCATCACCGCCACAAGCACCATGAAGCCCTTATCAATTTGCGATATCAGCTCTCCGTCCACGCTGACGCTTGCTTCTAAAACCCTTTGAACAACTGCTCTCATGCGAATTACCTCCCGATTTTATGGTAATTATAACATGTGAAAGGGCTTTTAGAAAGCGCTTTTAAAATTGCTCGGTGGTATTGATTTTGGCAAAGCAGCATGATATAATAAAAAAGCTGTTGATTAAGCGGCCCTTTTGGCTGCTTAGACCTTCAGGCGGAGAGGTGAGAAAATGAAAGAAAAGATACATCCCAACTACCAGGTGGCCACGGTGCGCTGCATCTGCGGGGAGAGCTTTGAAGTGGGCTCCACCAAGCAGGAGATGCGCGTTGAGATCTGCTCCAAATGTCATCCTTTTTACACCGGCAAGCAGAAGCTGGTCGATACCGGCGGACGCGTTGACCGCTTCAAAAAGAGATACAATATTTAGCAATGTCTTTTCAGCCCCGTGCCCAAACACGGGGTTATCGCTATTTATAAACCATGATTTTCGCTGTCCTTGCGCCTTTTTGTGCGGTTTTGCGCCACTGAAGGCGAAGGCGCGTTGAAAGGAAATCCGTTTTGGCAAATATATGTAAGGGAAAAGAAAAAGGAAAAGAAAAGACCAAATACACCAACATCGGGGGACAGGCTGTTTTGGAGGGCGTGATGATGCTCTCGCCGGAGGACAAGATGATGGCCATTGCCGTCCGCAAGGACAGCGGTGAGATCGTCGTGGAGAAAAACCCAAGGGATGATGCTTCCAAGAAAAACAAGTTTTACTCGCTGCCGGTGGTAAGGGGCATCGTCCGCTTTGCGGCGACACTTTCATTGGGCTATCAGACCATATCATTCTCGGCGAAGATGTACGGCCTGGAGGAAGAGGAGCCCGGAAAGTTTGAAAAATGGCTTTCGGAAAAGCTTGGCAAATCCGCGGAGAGCATTGTGATGGGCATTGCCATAATGCTGGCTGCAGTGATGGCGGTTGGCCTTTTCGTGCTGCTGCCCTCGCTGGTGGCTCAGTTTGCGAAGAGGTTCATCGAAAGCCGCATTGCAGTGAATCTTATCGAGGGCTTGACGCGAATGGTGATATTCATCGCGTATATGTTCGCCATAAGCACCATGAAGGATATAAAACGTGTGTTCATGTACCACGGCGCGGAGCACAAGACAATCTCCTGCTTCGAGGCCGGAGAGCCTTTGACCATTGAAAACGCAATGAAGCATTCACGGCTGCATCCCAGGTGTGGCACCAGCTTTTTGCTGATAGTGATGACAATAAGCATACTTTTCTTCTCCGTCGTGGGCTGGGACTATAATTATCTCACCAGAATTTTAAGCCGCCTGCTGCTTATGCCCTTAGTGGCTGGCATTTCATATGAAGCGCTGATATATATTGGCAAGCATGACAACGCCTTCACAAGGGCGCTGCGGGTGCCTGGGTTTTGGGTGCAGCGGCTTTCAACCAAAGAGCCGGATGAAAAAATGTTGGAGGTGGCCATCGCTGCTTTCCATGCCGCTTCCGGCGACCGCTATAGGACAGATGAGGAAAAGGCCGCCATGGCCGCACAGGCCGCAGATGAGGCCAACCGTGCATATGAGATGGCTGCAGGTGCGCTGACGAATGAAGATATTATTAGCGCGGCGCAGAGCTGAAGAAATCCTGAGGGCGGCGGGCGTTCCCGACCCTGGGGCTGACGGCGATTGGCTTATTTGTTATGTAATCGGCTGCGAAAGGGGAGAGCTTCTTTTTCTTTCCTCTAACGGTCGTGAGCTTTCGCCGGATGAGGAAAGGGAGTACTTGTGTCTGCTGGAAAAAAGAGCGCAAAGAGTCCCCCTTCAAAGGATCATCGGCAGGGCATACTTCATGGGTATGGAGCTTGCGGTGTTTGATGATGTGCTTATCCCCAGGCAGGACACGGAGCTGCTCTGCGAAAGAGCTGTTAAAGCCATAAAACAAAATGGGTATAAGACTGCGCTGGATCTTTGCTGCGGCAGCGGCGCTGTTGCGGTGGGCATGGCAAAGCTCACTTGCGCAGAGGTTACGGCCTCGGATATATCAGATGCCTGTATCGCCGCCACGAAGGTCAACGCTGCGAAGAACGGAGTTTTGGTCAACACGGTGAAAAGCGATCTTTTTTCGGCGTTTAGCGGGCGAACGTTCGATGTTATAACCTGTAACCCCCCATATGTGCCCGAAAGGGACGGCAACAGTATACAGCCTGAGGTGCGCCATGACCCGGACCTAGCCCTCTATTCCGGCGAGGACGGGCTGGACTTCATCCGAAGGCTGGCTTGGTCGTTCAATGGGTTTTTAAACCCCGGCGGCAGGTTGCTGCTGGAGTTTGGAGATGGTCAGGAAGGCGCGGTTAAGGGGCTTTTCCCCGGGCGCGAAGTCGTGCTGCACAATGATATGCAGGGGCTTGCGAGGATGGCGGAGGTTTTTTAGCCTCGTCATTTTGAAACTGAAACAAAATAATGAGCAAAAATGGTGATGATATGATCGAGAAAATAGGCGCTTTGGCTGCCAGGTTTGAGGAGCTTAACCTGCTCCTTGCGCAGCCGGAAACTACGAACGATATTAACAACTGGCGAAAGCTGATGAAGGAGCACAGTGAGCTGGCCCCCATCGCCAACGCCTATGAAGAATACAAGAGAACACTGGACCATATCCGGGAGGCGGAGGAGATGACTGCCGATCCCGATATGAAGGAGATGGCTGAGCTGGAGCTGAGCGAGCTGCTGCCTAAGAAAGACGAGCAGGAGCAGGAAATCCAGATTTTGCTGCTTCCCAAGGACGAAAACGACGACAAGAACGTGGTGGTGGAAGTGCGCGCAGGCGCCGGCGGCGACGAGGCCGGGCTTTTTGGCATGGAGCTGGTGCGCATGTATTCCCTTTACGCCGCGTCACAGGGCCTTAAAACGGAGATGGTCGATGAAAACCTGACTGAACTTGGCGGCCTTAAGGAGGTCATATTCACCATTTCAGGCAAGGGTGCCTATAGCAGGCTTAAATATGAAAGCGGCGTCCACAGGGTGCAAAGGGTGCCGGCCACGGAGTCCCAGGGGAGAATCCACACATCCACCGTTACCGTGGCCATAATGCCCGAGGCCGAGGAAGTGGATGTGGAGATCAACCAAGGTGATCTGCGAATTGATACATACCGCGCAGGGGGCGCAGGCGGCCAGCATGTCAACAGGACTGACAGCGCCGTTCGGATCACCCATCTGCCCACGGGAATAGTGGTGCAGTGCCAGAGCCAGCGCAGTCAGCTTCAGAACAAGGACAGCGCCATGCAGATGCTGCGCTCCAAGCTTTTGGACAAGGCCATACAGGAGCAGAGCAGTTCCCTCAGCGCCGACAGAAAGAGCCAGGTGGGCACAGGCGACAGGAGCGAGCGCATCCGCACATACAACTTCCCACAGGGCAGGGTGACCGACCATCGCATCGGAAAGACCATTTACAAGCTGAGCGAATTCATGAACGGCGACATGGGTGAGATGATCGACGCTTTAGCCATGGAGGAAAGGGCGCTTAAGCTTCAAAGCCAGAGCGCAAGCTGAATCCATGCAGAAGAGTATGCAATATAATACCGAAATAAGGCGCGACTATGAGCAGGCGATATCTGATGCGGCGCAGATTTTGATCAGCGGGCAGCTTGTGGCTTTTCCAACGGAGACAGTCTACGGCTTGGGCGCTAATGCTCTTGACTTTGCTGCCGTCAAAAAGATATTTGAGGCAAAAGGCAGGCCGGGAGATAACCCTCTGATCGTCCATGTGGCGGAAATATCCCAGGCGGAGGCCGTTGCGGAAAGCTTAACCGAGGATTGTCGAAAGTTGATGTCGGCCTTCTGGCCCGGAGCTATTTCGCTGGTGGTGAAAAAATCCGCCTGCGTGCCGGATGAGGTTAGCGCAGGTCTGGACACCGTGGCCATAAGAATGCCCGATAACGACATCGCTTTAAAGCTGATAAATGCAGCAGGAGTGCCGATAGCCGCGCCCAGCGCCAATCTTTCCGGCCTTCCAAGCCCCACCAGGGCAGAGCATGTTCTTGCCGATATGAGCGGAAAAATCGCGATGATAATCGACGGCGGGCCATGCAGATATGGCGTTGAATCTACCGTGGTGGATGTGACTAATCAGGCGCAGGGGCCGGTGATACTCCGCCCCGGTGCGGTCACGAGGGAAATGATAGAGAAGATCTGCCGGCGCTGCGCCGTCAGTGAGGGCGTCACAAGGCAGCTTGAAGGCGAAGAGGAAGCCCGCTCCCCGGGCATGAAACACAGACATTACTCCCCACAAAAGGGCAGGGTGCTGGTGCTGGAAGGGGATGAGAGCCGCCTGGCGGATTATCTCAGGGGCTTTGCCATGACCCACGCCCACAGAAGTGCGGTTTTGGCCCTTTCAACCCTTGCGGCAAGACTTTCAGACGCGCAGGGCATGACTGTCTGCGATATGGGTGACCTGGGCTCATACGCGGCGGGGCTTTTCGACAGGCTTCGCCGGCTGGACGATGAAAATTACGACATAATGATCTGCCAGGCGGTGCCCGAGGAGGGCCTTGGTCTGGCGCTGATGAATAGGCTTCTTAGGGCTTCCGGCTTTCAAAGGGAGAGAATTGAATGAAGAAAATTGAGAAAATCCTTTTTGTTTGCACAGGTAACACCTGCCGCTCACCCATGGCCGCCGCAATGTTTAACGCCATGGCCGAGGAGCAGGGGCTTGCGATATCGGCGATAAGCGCCGGCGTGGCTGCCCACGAGGGCCTGCCCGCCTCCATAGGCGCTGTTTCCGCCATGCAGAGCATCGGGCTGGATTTGAGCCATCATGCCGCCAGCAGCGTAAACGAGTGGATGATGGATAGCGCCGATCTGATTCTTTGCATGCAAAGCTCTCATGTTCGAATTTTGAAGGAACAATATCCCCAGCATAATGGGAAAATCCACACTTTGCTGGGCTATGCTTTCGGTAAAGACGGCTCCATCGCAGACCCCTTTGGCGGAGACAGCAGCGAGTACGAGGCATGCGCGGCAGATATCGCCGGGGCACTTCGTGCGATCATTGAGAAAGTGGATGAGAGATAGGGAACGATGCGGGGCCTTGCCCCGCGCCCCACAAGGGATTCTCCCTTGACTCTTTATCCTATTATTAAAAGTTTTGGTCAAGCTTTTTCAAAAGCTTGCGGGGCCTGGGGCGGAGCCCCGCGTAACCGATACGGGGCCTTGCCCCGCGCCCCACAAGGGATTCTCCCTTGACCCTTTATCCTATTATTAAAAGTTTTGGTCAAGCTTTTTCAAAAGCTTGCGGGTCCTGGGGCGGAGCCCCGCGTAACCGATACCTACAATCACAAAACAACTGGTGAGGTCTTAAAGTCTGTGCCGGTGGGATTGTCCAGGCCGAGATCGAAAAGGTTTTGCGCCGCGACATCGATGGCAAGGCAGCCGTTCATCTGTGCGCTGGCGAACTTGTTGATGACGGGGACTTCAGCAAAGTCCCGCAGGGCGGCAAGATAGGGCAGGGCGCTTTTTTTTAAGCCCAGAATGCGAAGATACGGAACCGTGGTGTGCTGGGCGCAAAGTTCGTTGGTGATGCCCAGCAGGTAGGATAGCGTTGCGCGGCGTATCCTGGCCATGGTGTAGCGCTTGGATTTTATATCCGCGAAAAGTTCTTCAAGTGTGGCGCGGCGGGCGGCAGCTCTCATTATTCGCATCTCCAGCCCCTCGGATACGCCCGGAGTGTTTAAAAGTTCGTTGCGCTCCGCCTTTCGCAATGAATGCAAAGCGGCCTGTTGCACATTTACAAGCGAATTGTAATTTTTTCCTTCCATGAGGGGCATTATATGTTGGGGCATCATGGCTTTGGCGGCGTTTTTTTCTCCTGCGAGGAGAAATGAGCGCAACGCAGTGGCGGAAAGCCCGTCGCCGCGGTCGCGCTTTATGGGAATTGGAGATATCGAAGGGGCAATCTTCTCTATGGCGCGGATGTATTCAATGGCCAAAACCATGTTGGGCATGTCGACAAGATCATGATGGGGCAGCAGTCCTTTGTAGGCTTCCTGAACGGCCCTGGGGTATGAAAACCCCTTTCGCAGCCCTTCTTTTATAATGGGGTTTTCGTCGATGTCAACCCTGGCCGCGGCCTTCAGCATGGAGATATCAGTGATTTCGCTGCCGAAGGATATGGCCTGGGCGCCGGCGGCTGAAAGCAAGGACACGCCGCCCATGGCAAAGTCTTGGGCGGGCCTTACGGCGAACAGGGCGGGAAGCTCGAAGACCAAGTCCGCGCCGCAGGAAAGAGCCATACTCGCCCTCGTCCACTTATCGATGATGGCGATATCACCCCGCTGCACACAGGCCCCGGACATGGCGCAGATGATTACGTCAGCGCCGGTTTCCTCCCGCGTTTTTTTAAGCTGATATTCATGCCCCCTGTGCATGGGGTTGTATTCGCAAATTATACCGACAATTTTCATAATTCTTGATCTTTCCTTTTCTGGCAAAAAAGTGTATAATAATTTATATACCACATATTGGCGTCAAGCCAACAACTTCAGGAGGTAAGTTTTATGTCTGTGATGGAGCGTATTGTTCAAAGGGCAAAGGCCGACAAAAAGCGCATCGTTCTTGCTGAGGGCAGCGAGCCCCGAACTGTTAAGGCCGCGGAGATGATCTTAAGGCAGGGGATCGCCGATCTGGTCTTGGTGGGCAGGGAGGAGGACATTCTCTCCCAGGGGGCGGATATCGCCGGAGCGGAGATCGTTGACCCGGCTAAGTCGGACAAGCTGGAAGAATACGCCAATCTTTTTTATGAGCTTAGAAAGTCCAAGGGGCTGACATTGCAGGAAGCCCGCGAAACCCTTCTTACAAACACCCTTTATTTTGCGACAATCATGCTGAAGGCCGGCGATGTTGACGCCATGGTGGCAGGAGCCATAAACTCCACCAGCAATGTCATACGCCCCGCCCTTCAGATCATCAAACCAGCCAAGGGAATATCCTGTGTCTCCTCCTGTTTTATCATGGATTGCCCCACTCGTCAATACGGGGAAAACGGCGTTTTCGTATATGGAGACTGCGGTCTTGTGATCGACCCCAACACCGACGAGCTGGCGGCGATAGCCATCGCCACGGCCAATACATCCAAAGTTTTAACCGAGTTTGAAGAACCCAGGGTGGCCATGCTCTCCTTCTCCACGAAGGGCTCAGCAAAGCACGCCATGGTGGACAAGGTCACCCAGGCCCTTGAGAAGGCCAGGGAAATTGCGCCGGATCTGCTTATTGACGGCGAGCTGCAGGTGGACGCGGCTTTGGTTCCAGGCGTGGCGGAGCTGAAGGCCCCGGGAAGTCCGGTGGCAGGCAGGGCCAATGTGCTGATCTTCCCGGACATTGACTCCGGCAACATCGCATATAAGATCACCCAGAGACTGGGACAAGCGGAAGCCTACGGGCCGCTGATCCAGGGCCTTGCGAAGCCCGTTAACGATCTGAGCCGCGGCTGCGTGCCGGAAGATATCGTTTGCGTGGTGGCGGTGACGGCCGTGCAGGCACAAAACACTTAAACAAAAAGCGGATAGAGGGCTGAGCCCAAAAGAGTTAAAAGCGCATAAACTTTAGGAGGATACATCATGAACGTTTTGGTAATCAATGCCGGGTCTTCTTCACTTAAGTATCAGCTGATTGACACGAAAACCGAGGCAGATATTGCAAAGGGCATTGTTGAAAGAATCGGCATGGAAGGCTCGAAGCTGACCCATAAGGTTGCCGGCAGAGAAAACTATGTGGTTTTTCGCGACATGGAAAACCATATCGACGCCATGAAGGCGCTAGTGGTGGCTTTGACCGACAAGGAACGCGGAGTTATCGAGGACATGTCTCAGATCGACGCGGTGGGCCACAGGGTCGTTCACGGGGGAGAGAAGTTTGCTTCGTCTGTCATAATCGACGAATGTGTGATGGCTGCTGTCAGGGAAAACGTGCCTCTTGCGCCTTTGCACAACCCGGCAAACATCCAGGGCATTGAAGCATGCCAAAAGCTGATGCCCGGCGTGCCACAGGTGGCGGTTTTTGACACCGCATTCCACCAGACGATGCCTCCTTATGCATATATGTACGGACTGCCCTATGAGATATACAAGGAGCTACGCCTGCGCAGATATGGCTTCCACGGCACAAGCCACAAGTTTGTGGCCGAGAGGGTGGCGCAGCTTATGGGCAGGGATGTTTCCCAGCTTAAGATAATCACCTGCCATCTTGGAAATGGTTCGTCCATCGCGGCGGTCATGAATGGCAAATCAATAGACACTTCTATGGGGCTTACGCCGCTGGAGGGCGTGATGATGGGAACCAGATCCGGCAGTGTGGACCCGGCGATTATCGAGTTTTTGATGAACCACAAGGGGATGACCATATCGGAAGTGACCTCAATGCTGAACAAATACTCGGGGATTGAAGGGGTTTCGGGGGTTTCCTCAGACATGCGCGACATTCAGGATGCTGTTTTGGAGAACAACGAGCGCGCCGAACTGGCCCTTGACATGCTCTGCTACGGGATAAAAAAATACATAGGCTCATATGCGGCGGCGATGAACGGCGTGGACGCTGTGGCATTCACGGGCGGTATCGGTGAAAATGACTGGGTGGTCCGCGAAAGAGTCATGCAGGATATGGAATTCTTCGGCATGAAGATAGACTTGGAAAAGAATGAGCAGGATAACCGCAAAGAGTCGGATCTGACGGTGCCGGGCTATAAGACAAAGGTGTATATCATCAACACAAACGAGGAGCTGGCCATCGCAAGGGATACTGTGGCGCTGCTGCAATAAAGGAGCTTAAAAAGAGGATGTCAAGAGGCATCCTCTTTTGTGTTTTTTCTTTTGCGGTTTACAGCATCTGCCGTGGGCCCGCCCACCCACGGCCAAAACTCCCCCCGCCCTGCGCCGGGCAGCTTTGGCCTCCCTAAGCTGCCTGCCCGAAAGCAAAGGGCTTTTTTGCATAGCAATGTGCATTCACCTGGGCGTAAGCGCAGCCATTATCTCGTGGTATAGCTGCCTTGTCGCTTCGCTGTTGCCAAAGCATAAAAAAACATCTCTCTTGTCATTTCTTGCAATTTGAATTGTGGGGGATGACGATGCTTTTACAAAAAGCAAAACTTCTTCATGGTTCGTCGATTGGAAATTTCCTTTTTGGGTTAAGCCAAAACCGCCATAGCCGTTAGTTCTTGTGCCAATTCCCACTCCAGCCATGCTATATTCCAAGAGAAATACATCTGCTATTTCTGAGAAGTTAACATTGGTTCCATACATGCCTTTTATTTGAATGCTATCATCCAAGACATTGCGAAAACGCTTGCTGAAATGAACATAAATGCGCCCGCCAATTATTGCCGACAGTCCAAGAACCATTGCGCTTGCCCACAGCCATGTTATATCCGCCAAGATTCCCACATGAGCAAGGGCAAAAAACAAAATGAACGCAATCATAACATAACCGATAAAAGCGCCCCTGCGTGCTGATTGACAAAACACGCCGGGGCGCCGGGCCAAGATTATAGCGTTTGCACGTACTCCATGCGCTCGCCGTCGGGGCCTTCAAAGAATATGTTCTTAAAGCCGCCGTACATGTCTTCGATCGTGCCCACGGCCGCGCCCTCGTCCACGATCCCAAGGGCCTTAAGCTCGTCCACTTTGTCGTCTATGTCCAAAACCTCGATGCAGACATGGTCCACCACGCCCGCCGGCCGCCCGATGCGGCTCTTATCCCCGGGCTGTATCAGTTCCAGAACGCAGGATCCGGCCTCGGCAAAGGCGATGACCGTGCCGCCGGGCCGCTGGTATGTGCCCTCGATTACGAAGCCTATCTTCTCATAAAACGCTTTTGATATTTCGACATCGCTGACGAAAATCCCAATATGTCCAAGTCCCTTAATCATTTTTTTCTCCTTTTCACTTCGTTTTTCAAATTCAAGCCGCGCCGGCAACAAAATAATGGAATAAATATAACATATTACGAAAACTTTTTCAATTTTTCACGACATATTAAGGATTTATTCTTGCCCGGAGATAAAAAATGCGATACAATAAATTGTCGGTATTCCTGAGGAAACCGAACCATGTTCCAAACGGCCCAAACAATGTCAGGTATCATTGCGAACTTGAACGGAGGAAAATTATGAAGAACAATGTTAAACAACTCGTGGTAATGTCGCTGTTGGTTTCCCTGCTGCTGATATTCGCCTTCACGCCTATTGGCTATCTGAAGGTGGGCATCGCGGAAATAACATTCATGTGCCTGCCGGTGATAATCGGCACGATAACCCTTGGTTTTGTACCGGGATTGGTTTTGAGCATCATTTTTGCCCTCACAAGCTTATATCAGCTTCTGGCCGCGCCCTTTGGGCTGTTCGGCATCATATTCAGCCAGTTTGGGCTCTGGCCGCTGATACTTGTAATTTTTATCCCCCGTATGCTTATAGCGGTGTTCACTCATCTTGTGAACAGGGCAGCCAGGAAGGCGAAGCCCTCAATCAGGTTTGCGGCGGCGTCCGTCGCGGGCTCGCTGACGAACACAGTTTTCGTATTGGGCGGAACATACCTGCTTTACAGCAGCACGCTTTCCAGCTTCTTCGCGGAGAATATGGGAGTGTCCGCTTTGGCAGGTTTGGGTTTTATCGTCCTGACCAATGGCCTTGCTGAAGCAGCGAGCGCCCTTTTGATATGCACGGCCGTGCTGCTGGCGCTTAAGAAGGCCATGCCTTCGATGTTCGCCGGAGAAAACGCATAGCGTAGCGTTTGATGCGGATGAATAAGGAGCGCGGTGAAGTGCGCTATCCCGAAGCATTCCGACTATTAGAAAAACATAATTTCGAGGTGTCACTTTGATTTTAACTATTGACGTGGGTAACTCAAATATCAAATGCGCGATGTTCGAAGACATGAAGATGGTGCATTATTACAGGCTTTCAACCGACCCTTCAAAGACCAGCTTTGAATATGGAATAATGCTGCATATGCTAATGAAAAGGGATAA
Organism: Christensenellales bacterium; assembly: GCA_050309705.1. Taxonomy (GTDB): domain Bacteria; phylum Bacillota; class Clostridia; order Christensenellales; family UBA1750; genus JBNRMR01. Next base: position 11,442 of record JBNRMR010000161.1, read on the forward strand.
CCGGTCTGCCGATGAGGTGGAGGGAATCATTCTTTCGTCGGTGGTGCCGTCAATGAACTTCACCATCGAACATATGATAAGCGATTTTTTCTCACTGAAGCCCATGTGGGTGGCCCCGGGCATAAAGACGGGAATCAACCTTAAATATGAAAACCCGCAGACTTTGGGGACGGACCGTATCGCCAACGCCGTTGCCACATATGAGTACTACGGTGGCCCGACGATTTTCATTGACTTCGGCACGGCCACAACCTACGGCGTGATGAGCGCCAAGGGCGAGTTTTTGGGCGGCGTAATCTGCCCGGGCATAAAGCTCTCGATGGAGGCGCTATCGGAAAAGACGGCGCAGCTTCCGAAGATAGAGCTGATAAAGCCCGAGTCGGTGATCGCCAAGAACACGATCAAGAACATGCAGGCGGGTCTTGTCTATGGCTTTGTGGGACAGGTTGACTATATTGTGCGCAAGATGAAGGCGGAGTTGAACGCCGAGAGCGCTAAGGTGGTCGCAACGGGGGGGACAGCCAGGATGATTTCATCGGAGGCTCACTGCATCGATTTTATAGACGGAGAGCTGACGCTGAAGGGCCTGAGGCTACTCTACGAAAGGAATAAGAAGGCTGCGAACGGTAATTGATTCTGCCGCTTGTTCCCGTCTTGACCAAAAAACAAACCTAACCTGGGCCGCCTTTGCGCGGCTCGGTTTCTTTTCTTTGTTTTCCCTGAGGGGTTAAAAATGAAAATGCGCTGCTTTGCCGGCGCGAAGGAGGCTTCATGGAAAGGGAAAATGGCTCCCAAAAGAGCAAGCTGGGAAGCAATTACATGATTTTTGCTGGCAGCAACGGGCGGGAGTTTGCGCAGAGGATGGCGGAGTATCTGGGCACCAGGGTGGGCAGATCCACATGCATCCGCTTCACAGAGGGCAATCTTTTTGTGCGGGCTGACGAAACTGTGCGGGATAAGGACATAATATTGGTGCAGTCCATCGGCATTTCGCCGGACACTGAATTTGTGGAAATACTTTTTTGGTTAGATGCGTTCAAAAGGGCAAGCGCAAACACGGTGACGGTTGTCATGCCATATTTTTCCTATGCGCAGGGCGATAAAAAGGACGAGCCTCGGGTTTCGATAAGGGCAAGGGTGTGCGCGGAGTGCATGGAGCTGGCAGGTGCGGACAAGTTCATGATAATGGATCTGCACAGCATGCAGGTGCAGGGCTTCTTTAAAAAGCCGGCGGACAATTTGTTGCCCACATCGCTTTTGTGCGAGGCGGTAAAAAAACTGGGCTGGTATGAAAACCTGACTGTGGTGGCGACGGACGCGGGGGGCGCCAAGAGGGTGAGGAAATATAGCGAGCTTTTGAAGGCGCCCTTTGCCCTGGGAGAAAAAATCAGGGAGAGCCACGATGAAAGCTGTAAGATAATGAGCGTGGCGGGGGATGTTAATGGCAAGAACTGCCTGATTGTGGATGATTTCACGATTACAGGCGGAACTCTTGTGAACTTGGCCAACTCACTTAAGGAAAGGGGAGCGAAAAGGATATTCGCCAGCCTCTCCCATAACACGATTTCGCAGGAGGGGGCGGAAAAAATTCACCAAAGCCCGATTGAGTTCGTACTTTCAACGGACAGCATAACAAACAAGAACACGGAGCTGTCCGATAAATTTCTGAAAATCTCGGCGGCGCCGCTGTTTGCGGAGGCTCTCTTGCATGACTTTAAGCACCAATCGGTGTCGGAGCTTTTTACGAAGGTGCCCAAGCGACTGCTGGATGCAGCGTTTAAGGGGTTTGACTAACACCTTGATGGGGCCGCAGCGGGCCCACCCGCCCACGATGAAGCCCCAAGCGCCCGCTTGTGCTTCATCTCCCCAAAGGAGCCTTACAGCAAGAAAGAAGCGGCCCTCTCTTGCGGCAGGGCGCTAAATACGGTATAATTC